>JAENXB010000217.1 GCA_016649785.1 Flavobacteriaceae bacterium | reverse complement strand
TAATTTCTCTTCTCTATTTTCTTTTTTCTCTTCGTACTTCCCACTTCTAACTTTTAACTTTTTTCAGTCTTTCCTTTCAGGGTTACGGGTTTCTCGCAAAGCTCGCAAAGAAAAAAAACGCAAAGGTCGCAAAAGTGATCCTTTGCAGCCTTTGCGTAAATTATTATCCCCATATTTTTTTTCACTTCGTACTTCTCATTTCTAACTTTTTTCAGTCTTTCCTCTATTTTCTCTTCTCTTATTTTCTCTTCTCTCTTTTCTATTTTCTAATAGGCAGTTTGCCACTGGAATTCGTATTTTTGCAAAAACAAAAACAACCATGAATTCTAAATTAATTGCTCCCTCGGTACTGGCCGCCGATTTTGGTAACCTACAGCGAGACATAGAAATGATCAATAAAAGTGAAGCCGATTGGTTTCACATAGATATCATGGACGGGGTTTTTGTGCCGAACATCTCTTACGGCATGCCGGTTTTAAAGGCTATTGCAAAACACGCAAAAAAAACCATCGATGTGCATTTGATGATCATTGATCCGGATCGTTATATTAAAGAATTTGCAGAATTGGGTTCCAATATTTTAACCGTTCACTATGAAGCCTGCACACATTTACACAGGACAATTCAGGCCATTAAAGCCGAAGGAATGAAAGCCGGAGTGGCCATTAATCCGCATACAAATGTAGATTTGTTGAAAGATGTGATCAAAGATCTCGACTTAGTTTTGGTGATGAGCGTAAATCCCGGTTTTGGCGGACAAAGCTTTATTGAAAACACATACAGTAAGGTTCGACAATTAAAAGAAATGATCGTAAACCATAGCGCATCCGCTTTAATTGAAGTAGATGGTGGGGTCACCGATAAAAACGCGGCAAAACTCGTGAAAGCCGGCGCCGATGTTTTAGTGGCAGGGAGTTACGTTTTTAAAGCTAAAGATCAATTAGAAACAATTAAAGGACTCAAAAAAATTGCAAACTCATAACCCGGATTACGATCTTATAATAATTGGTGGCGGCCCTATTGGCATTGCCTGCGCCCTGGAAGCCGAAAAAAGCAATTTGTCTTATCTTATTTTGGAAAAAGGTTGCCTGGTAAATTCGCTTTACCACTACCCTTCCAATATGACTTTTTTCTCAACTTCAGATAAACTGGAATTGGATAATATTCCTTTTATCAGCAATAATCCGAAACCAAAAAAAGCCGAGGCTTTGGAATACTATCGCAGGATTACCACTTCAAATAAGCTGAACATCCATTTATTTGAAAAAGTGACCGCGGTAAGATCAGAAAATAATTCCCATTTGGTCACTACAACGAAAAATACCTATTCCACAAAAAATATTATTGTTGCCACAGGTTTTTATGACATCCCGAATCACCTTAATATTCCCGGAGAAGACCTGCCAAAAGTGGAACATTATTACAATGATCCTCACTATTATGCCACACAAAAAACGCTTGTTGTTGGCTCCAGCAATTCTTCTGTAGATGCAGCGCTTGAGATTTACCGAAAAGGTGGCGAAGTTACCATGATCATAAGAAAACCTGAAATTGGAGAACGGGTGAAATACTGGGTAAGGCCGGATATCGTTAACCGGATTGAGGAAGGCAGCATCAAAGCTTATTTTAATTCCGAATTGCTGGAAATAAGGGAAAACGAAGTAATTATTGAAACTCCGGAAGAAAGAAAAACCCTTGAAAATGATTTTGTTTTGTTGCTGACGGGTTATCGTCCCAATTTCAAATTTCTGGAGGATATGGGCGTAAACATTTCTGATGATGACAGGAGAATCCCGCAATATGACCAGGAAACCATGGAAACCAATGTGCCGGGAATTTACCTGGCCGGAGTTATATGCGGCGGCATGGAAACCCATAAATGGTTTATAGAAAATTCCAGGATCCACGCCGGGATGATCATTAGAGATCTAGTTTCCAAAAAATAGAAGCGATTCTAAAATCGCTTCTAAGGTTGCAAAACAGCAATTTTATTACTCATTCCTCTAGACAATGATTACCTCAGCATTTTTAAAAAAAGATCTTCTTCGGTTAAGTAATTTCCCGTAAAATTCAAGATTTGTTTTGCCGGTCTTAAATGATTTCTCCAGCCAGTCAATTCCTGATGTCAAATTATATACAAAGATTTTTATCTCTGGATAGGTTGAGCTCACGGAGGATTCTTCCACCCCTATTTCCACAGATCTGTCCAATTTATTGTAGTAGACAAATTTGGCCAGAAAGTTATGTTTGATCAAATTAATAAAGTCTTCCGAAGGCTTATTATCGCGTAAACAATCCTTTAAACAATTCTTAGCAAGCCCCTTCATTGCTATCCGGATTTCTTCCTGGTTATAATAGGTTGTCATATCAATAATTTTAAATTAGAGGTCAAAAATAACAGAACTATGCCTTCAGCAACATTTTTTAAAATAGGTTTAACACCTTAACATAAATAAAATACAATTTAGATGAAATTGATAAATTACCGTTATTGATTTGATTATAAGTAATTTAAACATGTTGGTTCTCTTTAGAACAATGTGGATTATTTAATAGATCACTTTTAAGGCTTGCTATTTTGCTTCGTCCCTTTTTAACCGCAAAGAGCGCCAAGAAAAAATGGCAAAGTTCGCAAAGAAACAACTTTCACTGGCTGCCAGACGGGATTGTCAAAATATTTCAAAGCTTTGCTACCTTTGCGGTAACTTAGCGGCCTTTGCGGTTAAAGAAAGAAGGTTTCTACAATTTTCAAAAACAGGACCACACAAAATAAAATTCACGGTATTCTGAATCATTTTTTTGAGACGGAAATTGTTTTTTTTGATGTCAAAAACCGGGTTATAAACAGAATTTTATAATATTTCAATCAAACTTTTATATTATTTAGGACTATATTGGCGACTTAATTTTAAGTTCGTTAACAATTATATAGTTTCTTTGATATGAATAAAATTTTAGTTTGGTCAATTACCGCTGCCATGGCCGGTTTTTTATTCGGATTTGACACCGTGGTAATCTCGGGAGCCGATAAGCAACTTCAGCTAATATGGGGCACCTCTGATGCCTTTCATGGATCGATAGTAATGGCCATGGCTCTATGGGGTACAGTGATAGGGGCCATTTTTGGAGGAATTCCAACGAACCGGTTGGGAAGAAAGAATACCCTGTTATGGATAGGGATCTTTTACGTGGTTTCAGCCCTGGGATCGGCAATGGTAAATGATCCCTTTACCTTCGCTTTTTTCAGGTTTTTAGGAGGTCTTGGCGTGGGCGCATCTACTATTGCTGCCCCGGCGTATATCTCTGAGATCGCACCGGCTAAAGACCGGGGCCGTTTGGTTTCGCTTTACCAGTTCAATATAGTCCTGGGGATCCTGATTGCATTTCTGTCCAATTATTTATTGAGAAATACAGGAGCGGAACCCTGGCGTTGGATGTTGGGTGTAGAAGCAATTCCCGCAGTTTTGTACACCATGTTCGTGTTTTTTATTCCCCGAAGCCCCAGATGGCTGATCTCAAGATCAAAAGATGATGAAGCCAGAAAAGTTTTAAAATTCATGAACCCGGAGGATGATATTGAACAAAAAATGCAGGAGATCCGGCAACAATCAGAAGTTAAAATATCAGGAGAACACATTCTTTTACTAAAATACAGGTTTCCGTTGATCCTGGTTTTTCTGATCGCTTTTTTTAACCAGCTCTCGGGAATTAACGCTTTTCTGTATTATGCCCCACGAATCTTTGAGGCCGCGGGATTGGCGGCAAGTACCGCTTTGTTTAGCAGCATCGGCATTGGAATAGTCAACCTTATTTTTACCCTTTTGGGTGTGTTCCTAATCGACAGATTAGGGCGCAGAAAACTTTTGTTCATAGGCTCCATTGGCTATATAATTTCCTTATCACTTGTGGCGGCATCTTTTTTCCTGAACTGGGGTGGATTAACAGTTCCCATTTTTCTATTCCTGTTTATCGCCGCGCACGCCATAGGGCAGGGAGCCGTAATTTGGGTTTTCATTTCTGAAGTTTTCCCTAATCATTTAAGGGCTTCCGGACAATCCTTCGGATCATCAACACATTGGATTCTGGCCGCATTGATCCCTTCATTTATCCCGTATTTATTTTCAACTATTGGCCCTGGATATGTTTTTGCGTTTTTCGCATTTATGATGGCATTGCAACTGCTGTTCGTAATTTTTATGATGCCGGAAACAAAAGGGAAAACCCTCGAGGAATTAGGAGAAGAGTTGTCCCTTAAAAAATTTAAAAGCTAAAAAAATATGAAATAATTAAATTTTATTATAGTCCTGTCAATTCTTTCCGCAAGCCTCTTTTCCTGCAAAGAAAATAAAGATAAAAAGAATGAGCAGGAAGTTGCTTCAATAGCAAATCAAACCGATGAAGATTTTCGTCCCAATTTTCATTTTACCCCAAAAGCAAACTGGATGAACGATCCTAACGGGATGTTCTATCTAAACGGAACGCATCATTTATTTTTTTAGTATTACCCTGATGGATGCATTGGTCCCCATACATTACCATCAGGGTAATACTAAAAAAATAAATGATGCGTTCCG
>JAENXB010000297.1 GCA_016649785.1 Flavobacteriaceae bacterium | reverse complement strand
TGCATCACCTGCTTGTAATTTACAATCCCTTCTTCCGGGACTAATAAGGCTTTTTTAGCATATACATGAGGTTCGCGCAACCTGATCTCTTCCCTGTTTAAAAATTTCAGGCCATTTAACCCGTTTTTTTGTCCCCTCACGGCCAGGTCCTCCAGTAAACCCAACTCCCGCTCATCAGAAGCAACGACAATTTTTCCGCAAACGTCATGTTCTATTTGATTGATTTTACAGAATTGGATCATTTCCCTGATTCCCTCAACTGCCATTCTGGCTTTTAAAGATCCTGGCAGATAATGAAGGCCACAATGAAGAACGCCGCTGTTATTCCCAGATTGATGCAGGCCAATTTCATTTTCTTTTTCAAACAGATGAATTTTTATCCCGGGATATTTTTTTATTAATTGATAGCCTATGGCTAATCCTAGTATTCCCCCGCCAATAATTGCGACTTTTTTGTTTTTCAAGAAGCGCTAAATTTTGATTAATGCGTAAACCTAAATTTATTAAAATAAATTTTCAAAAAGGCTTCAGGCTAAGGTTTTCTTTTAAAGAAGAAAAATTCAAATTTCCCAGTACAGCATCTTCAAAATACCCATAATAAGCTCTGCCCAATTTTAACCGGTCATTTTTTAGGCTTACTTTTAAACTACCTTGTTTTATTGTTGGTTTTTCTAAGGGATCTTCCGGAGAATAAAAAGTTCTCAAGGCTTTTAAAACAGGAGGTTTGGCGTTCAAAATATATAGATCGATGGATCTTTTGTAACATTTATTTTAATTCATAATTTAAAGGAACATATTTCAATGACCAGATTTAGGGTAATCACTACTAAAGAATTAATTGAACGTGCAGCAGCAGGGGTAAAAATTATCGATATAAGATCCGTTGATGCATTTAACGGTTGGAAAATGCAGGGAGAACCAAGGGGAGGGCATATTAAAGGAGCAAAATCCCTGCCGGTGAAATGGGCAAAATATATGGACTGGATAGAAATTGTTCGGCATAAGGGTCTCTTGCCGGTAGACGAATTGGTGTTGTATGGATATACTTTAGAAGATGTTAAAAAAGTAGCAGAAACTTTTTTAAAAGCCGGCTATAGGAATATTGAAATCTACAAAGGTTTTTTGACGGAATGGGTTCCTAATGATTCCCTTCCGATGTTGAGTTTGCCAAACTACCGTCACCTGGTTTCTGCCGAATGGTTGAACAAACTGATATCCGGGGAAAAACCTGCAGAATATAATAATGATAGGTTTGTAGTAGTTCAGTCCCACTACCGTAACCGCGATGCATATTTGAGCGGCCACATACCCGGCGCTATTGACATGGACACCAATGCATTGGAATCTCCTGAAACCTGGAATCGCCGCAGTTCTGAAGAATTAAAAAGGGCACTGGAAGAACATGGAATTACTGCAGATACTACGGTTGTTTTATATGGAAAATTCATGTTCCCCGATAATGAAGACGATTTTCCCGGGAGTGCTGCCGGGGATATTGGTGCAATCCGAAATGCGTTTATCATGATGTATGCGGGCGTTAAGGATGTGAGGGTGCTCAACGGTGGATACCAGTCATGGAAGGATGCGGGGTTTGAGGAAAGTATGATAAATGTACCCAAAGAACCGGGTCCTGATTTTGGCGCACAAATTCCCGCTAAACCGGAGCTGGCTGTAGATATTCCTGAGGCCAAAGAAATGCTGGCAGCCCGGGATGCTGAACTTGTTTGTGTTCGCAGTTATCCTGAATACATCGGGGAGGTGAGTGGTTACAATTATATTGAGGCCAAAGGCCGAATCCCCGGGGCAATTTTTGCCGACTGTGGCAGCGATGCCTATCATATGGAGAATTACCGAAACCTGGATCAAACCACTCGTGAATTCCACGAAATAGCAGAAATTTGGAAAAGGAACGGCATCACCCCAGATAAACACCTTGCCTTTTACTGCGGCACCGGCTGGCGTGGCAGCGAGGCCTGGTTCAACGCATGGCTCATGGGATGGCCAAATGTTTCGGTTTTTGATGGCGGCTGGTTTGAGTGGAGCAATGACCCTAAGAATCCCCGCGAAACAGGGGTACCTGAAAACTTAAAGGGCCACGCCTAAAAAAATGGAATTCTGCTGATTTTCAAATAAACTACCCTATTTTAGTTATTAAAAGTGCATTTTTTTTTAAGCTCAGCACTTCAGGCTTTAGTACTGATCGGGTATAATATGATTAATTTACTTTAGGCTGAATTAATTGATTTTTATATGGATATTGATCAGTTTTAAATATTGAGCGCACAGGGAAATAGCTAAAAAGATAAATTTTTTCTGAAAAATTTAAGTCCAGGGGTAAGGATTACCTAAGAAATACAACTGAATCATTAATTTAGAACTATTTATAAGGTATTTTAGAATATGAGCAGGATTAAGGTCATTCAACCCGAAGATGCCGAAGGCAGATTAAAAGAAATTTACACCGAAATTGTTCAAAAACGCGGTCAGCTGGCCGAAGTTCATAAAATCCAAAGCCTAAGACCGGAAAGTATCGTTAAGCATATAGATCTGTATATGGAGATCATGTTTTCCAAATCGGAGCTTTCCCGGGCCCAGCGGGAAATGATGGCTGTGGTGGTTTCAATGGCAAATCAATGTTCTTATTGTGCGACACATCACGGCAGCGCATTAAATCATTACTGGAAAAATTCGGAAAGACTCGAATTATTGAAAAACAATTTTCATGCGTCGGATCTTTCCGAAAAAGAACTGGGCTTATGCGAATTTGCAAGGC
>JAENXB010000108.1 GCA_016649785.1 Flavobacteriaceae bacterium | reverse complement strand
GTAGGGCCGGGATCTTGTTTATATTGATATGACGCCACTGCACCACTGGACCAATCAATTCGGAAAGGATTAAGCTTTTGACCGATATTATTGTAAACATCAATATTTTTATTTACTAAATAAGAGGGGTTTCTTCTCGCGCCGGGGATCACGTCCTTATTTTTAATTGTGGGGGGAATATACCAGCTGGGATTAAAATCCAGGAATTGAATTTCTTCCGAAAAAATGGGGGTTTTCCTGGATTCTCTTCCCACAATTATTTTATGGGTTCTTATGGTCTGGTTTCCTTTGACTACCTGGAGTTGGAAATTGGCAATATTTATTAAGATATAATGAGCTCCCAAATCCCGAGGAAACCATCTCCAGCGTTCCAGATTGACCAGGATTTGCTCAGCTCGTTTGTCAAAACCTTGATTTAAAATTCCGATGCCTATATTTCCAATAATTCCATCCACCATTAACCCGTTTTCCTGTTGAAATTGTTTTATTTCTTCTTGGACAGTTTCAGAATAATAATTGCTCAATGTATCAATAGGCCTCAAATATCCCAGGGCTTTCAACCTGATTTGAATTTTTAGCAAGCGTTGATCCTGCATTCCGGGTTTTATCAATTTACCTTTTTGAATTTCTTCAAAACCGGAGAAATCATTTTTTAGTTTTTGATATTCTTTGGAAGCAGCTATTAATTGTTGGTAAATGGGATGAGTGGGCCTTAATTCTCTCAAGGCAATTTCTAGGTTATTTTTCTCAACAGCCTGATTCAATAATTTTACCTGGTTTCTTCTGTTTTTGGGAATATCCCAGGTTTTGGGTAAATTCTTTGGATCGATCTTGCCGTTCAATAAATGATTTCCGAATTTTAAAAAAGCATCCGTCAGTAATAAGTCTAATTTTATTAATTCTTGCTGGTCGAGATCATTTAAATTTGGCAACATTTTTTCCAGCTCTCTTCCGTGGTAATCATTATAAAATAATCCCTGAGATTCGGCTAATTTTAAGGTGTCGATAAAAGTATTTCTAAATTTGGGGTTGCTCCAGGCCAAATTGTTATTTCTGTTATTGTAAAATGCCTTAACGGAATCGGGCTGAAATAGGTATGAATTTTCTGAATGTAAAAGTTCTTCAGAAATTTTATTGGAATTCCCCGAAAAAAAATCAGTTACAGTTTTAGAAAAGTTATTTGGAGCGGCATAAGCTTTTGTTTCCTCTTTACAGCCGGTAGTGCTGATAAGAAATAGCAGGGAGATAAGGAATCCTCCTTTCTTAATGGCAGGGTAATATTGTAGAGTTGAAAGTACCATCTTTCATAATTTTCGAAATATATTTCAAAGTTGTTTAAACATGACTATATGTATGCAAACTCCGGGAACATCAAATTCTTCGCCTATTGTTTGATAACCGAATTTTTTGTAAAATTCGATTGCAGAATCCCGTGCATTAAACCATAAAAATGGGTGCTTCACCAAATTTTTTAACTTTTCTTGCCCTTCAATTAGCAATGAGGTTCCAAAGCCTTGACCCTTAAATTCAGATAAAACGGCCATTCCCCTTAATTGATATTGTTCTGCTTCTTTAAATAGAGGGTTGCTGTTTTGCATAAAACTCGCAACCCCTATTAAATTTTCATCCATAAAAAGACCCAAATGAAAGGTTTTGCCAATTGTGTCACCTTCAAAAACGCATTCAGCTAATGGCCTGCCCGGTCTTAATACCGTTAGACGTACGCTGTAAACAGCAGATGCCGGAATTTCACGGATAAGGATCGTTGTGGTCAAAATTTCAAATTATTTAATCTTTAAGCACATCTTTATATTCCTCGTGACGATCAAAGTGAACCTTGGCATAGGAACAACCGGGGACGATTTTTAAATTGTTCTCCCGTGCATATTCCACGCTTTGTTTAACCAATTTTGAGGCAAGGCCTTTTCCTTTAAATTCTATTCTGGTTTCAGTGTGATCTATGATCAATACACCATTTTCCGGGGTGGAGTATCTGAGTTCAGAAGTAATTCCGATTTCATCCTCCATATAGAATTTGCCTTTGCTGTCACCCTCTTTATGTTTGATTTGGCAACTCATTACAAGTTACGATTTAAAAATGCCATCTACAATACCGTAGGCAACAGATTCTTTTGCATTCATCCAATAATCCCTGTTAAAATCCTTTAAAATTTTAGCAATGGGTTGCTCACAATTTTCAGCAAGTAATTCTGCGCTAATTTCCCTTATTTTTAATATTTCTGCTGCCTGGATTTCAATATTTGAAGCCTGGCCTCTTGCCCCACCGCTGGGTTGATGGATCATTACCTTTGCAAGTGGCTGAATAAACCGCCTCCCCTTGGTGCCCCCCGAGAGTAAAATAGACCCCATTGAAGCTGCCAGTCCTGAACATATTGTGGAAACAGGGCTTTTTAAAGATTTCATTGTATCGTACATGGCAAATCCATCGGTCACAAAACCACCTGGACTGTTTATAAAAAATTGTATTTCTTCATGCGATTCCTGATCTAAATACAATAGGCGTTCAATAACATGTTTTGCCGCGTTAGCATTAACCTCGCCCCATAAAAAAATTTTTCTTTGCTCTAAAAATTTTTGGTCGATGAGGTCTTGTGTCTTACCGGATTTATTTTTCATAAGTGTATAAAATCTAATTATTATCAATAGCTAAAATTATGACTATTTTTGCAGAAAACGGCAGGATGGAATTGGCATTTAACAAGATTTTAAAGAAAGACCTGGATAAGATTATTCCATTTGTTATGGAATTGGGTGAATATCAAACAGATGAAGCATTGCTGAGAGCGCGTTTTCAGGAAATGTTAACCCAGAATTACGAATGTTTCGGGATTTTTTTAAAAGATGAAATTATTGGAGTTTTCGGACTGTGGTTTATGACGCGACACTATGCGGGGAAATCCTGTGAACCCGATCATGTTTATATAAAGCCGGAATATCAAAACAGGGGATTTGGAAAGGAAATTTTCGAATTTATCTTCAGGTATTCCAGAGAAAAGGGGTGTGAGACTTCAGAATTAAACTCTTACGTTCAAAATTTCAGATCGCATAAGTTTTATATGAATCACGGGTATGTAATAAAAGGATATCATTTTTTAAAAAAGCTATAATTTTTTTGGAAGTTGAAAAATTTTACGGTTATATTTGCACTGTAATGCGAGAGTAGCTCAGTTGGTAGAGCGTCAGCCTTCCAAGCTGAATGTCGCCGGTTCGAACCCGGTCTCTCGCTCAAAAAAACCTCATCTTAACAGGATGAGGTTTTTTGTTTTTTTGAAGTCCTTATCAGTTTAATTCGGTAAGGCTGCTGTTTGTTTCCAGTTCATAAGGTTCTTCACCTGCTTTAAAAATACGTGCAGACAAGTTTCCTTTCAATTTAATTTCCCCAGCTTTTACTTCCAGCCAACTTCCTTCCCTTAAACCAACCACAGGATGTGTGTTAATACAATGAAATTCAGTAATCCTTGTTTCTCTTGTCTCCCCTTTATGGGTTGAATTTTTATCCGGGTCCAAATAATGCGGATTTAAATTGAAAGGAACAATCCCAAGGGTTTTAAAACTTGGTGGATAAACAATGGGCATGTCGTTGGTGGTTTGCATTGTAAGCCCGCAAATATTGGTTCCTGCACTGGTTCCCAAATAAGGAGTTCCATTCAGGATTTTTTCCCTCAATAATTCCATAAGCTCATTCCTGTAAAGTTTATCTACCAATACGAATGTATTTCCACCTCCTATAAAAATTCCTTCGGCCAGACTTAAGGCTTTTTTGGGATCTTTAAATTCGTGAAGTCCCTTTACTTTAAAAGACATGTCTTTAAAAGTCTTTTTTACCAAATCGGTATAATTTTCATGAGAAATACCGCCCGGTCTTGCGTATGGGATAAATATAATTACCTTGCATTTTTGAAATAATTTGGATATTTCGGGAAGCAGGTAAGCTAAATAATTCTGTCCATGTAAGGTAGAAGTGCTGGCTAATAATGCGCGTTTCATCTGATTTTTTTGTAAATTTAGGTATTGTAATGGTTTAACAAAAATTTAAGCGGGTCTTATACTTTTAATTAGATTTGGAGCGCTAACTTAATGTACTATTGTTCGACTAAACTTAACGGAAATTTTTAAATAAGAAGCAAGTTGAAACCCTTTATTACCGGTAAGAGTTGTGAATTAAATTCAAAATGTGCGTCAGGCAGAGTTTTTATTCAGATTGGGAAAACCATCAGAAATGAGTTTTTAAAATGGAAAAAAGATATTATGTTTCAAACTCCTTCTGAGGCAGAACAGGTTA
Source organism: Flavobacteriaceae bacterium (assembly GCA_016649785.1). GTDB lineage: Bacteria > Bacteroidota > Bacteroidia > Flavobacteriales > Flavobacteriaceae > Gillisia. Next base: position 5,097 of record JAENXB010000108.1, on the reverse strand, counting down.
TAAACTTTAATAAAATATAAAAATCAACCAATGAAAAAGGCTTCTTTTTTTCTGCTTCTTCTCTTAATTGGTCTATATACCTCAGCCCAAACAGGAGAGCGTATTTTAATTTCAGGAACTATAGAAGTGCCGCTTGGAGATGACCCACAGGGAATCAGTATTTTTAATTTAAATTCTGACAGATTTGCCGTGACCGATTCTCTGGGGAAATTTAACATTGCGGTGGCTTTCAATGATAGTTTGCGTGTTTCCACATTACAATTTCAGGAGTTTACGGTAATTGTAGATCAGGGTATTATAAATACAAAGACCTTAACTATTTTTGTGAGTGAAGTGGTGAGCAGGTTGCCGGAAGTAGTAGTGACCCCTTATGATCTTTCAGGGAGTATAAATGTGGATCTCAACCGTTTAAAAACTGCCAAATTACCTACAAATTTAACTGCGGCAAATGTTCAAAATATGGGTTTTGATTCTGAAACCGGACCCGATTTGCGATCTCCTCCATACAATACTGCTTTATCTATGAGTAAAACCAGGTTGGTAAATGGGCTTGATTTTGTCAATATTTTTAAAGAATTTCTTATTGCCAAAAAGAGGGAAGATGTAAAAAATCCATACGGTAAGTCGGTTAATCCAGAAATTGATGATTATATCCGAAAAATATACGAAGATGATTTCTTCAGGGAAAATCTGGATATTGAGAGGGAGTACATAAGTGATTTTATTTTTTATGCCAATGACAATGGATTGAGCGAACAGATGCTAAAAGGAGGGAATGAACTGGATTTAATCGATTTTTTGATAGAGCAAAGCAAAAAATATAAAAAGCAGTATAGAAAATAACGAAATATCCGCGTTTACTTCAGAAGTAAATATGAAAGAAGCGATGAGAGTTTCATATTTCCACATTTACTGAATTCAGACAAAAATAATCCTTTTAGGCTTTAAAAAACGAACGATCAGCAAAAATTTATCAATCCTATTTTGTTGAAATTGGATTTGTGGAATATTTTTTGAGTATATAAAAAGTAATTACGAGCTTTCGCTTTAAAATTAAATAAATTTCACTGATTTAAACAACTTAATGAAAACTAGATTTTTATTCCTTTTACTTCTATTTAGTCTTTCCTCTTTTAATACCGATCATAAATTTTACGTTAGCGTTACTGAAATTGAATACAATGAAAAGGCACACAGCCTTCAGATCATTTCCCGTGTTTTTATTGATGATCTTGAAAAATTACTTCAAATTAGGTATGACGAATCAATTCATTTAACAAAAAATGGCGACAGTGAAAAGGTATCCGATTATATTAAGAAATATCTCGGTCAGAAAATGGAGGTTGAATTAGACGGAAAGCCTTATAAGTTGAATTATATAGGAAAGGAGTATGAAAATGATATACTGCTTTTTTATTTAGAGATACCTGATGTCCCCGAATTTAAAAAGATTGGGATTAAAAATGCCGTTTTAATTGATATGTTCAGCGAACAGAAAAACCTTGTGCATGTTGAGTATAAGGGGAAAACCAGGAGTTTGATTTTGATAAATGGGAAAGATGAAGATCTGCTAATTTTCAGTAAATAAATTAGTCAATTAATTGTATAACACTTATAAATACTTATTTTTAGCAACTTAAAAACCAGGGAAAACAGTAATGAGAAATTTTAAATCTACAATGTTGGTGTTCTTCTTAATTCTATCTGCCGGGATTTATGCCCAGGAAGGCGAAATTCCAAAGGAAGAAATTAAGGAAATGGGTCACATCAATCAAAACAAATTCAGGCAACTTTATGAGGAATTTTCAACTCCCAACCAGTATCGCACAGGTTCAGGAGCTCCAGGAGAAGCTTATTATCAAAACCAGGCCGATTACAAAATGGATATCGAGCTGGACGACAAAAATCAAAAATTAACGGGTGTTGAAACAATCACTTACCATAATAATTCCCCGGACGACCTGGAATATTTATGGGTGCAATTAGATCAAAATATTCGTTCCAAAAATTCGCCGGCTCTTCAAAAAGATGGCAATGGCATTGCGCCGGTTTCCCAACCCGGGAAATTTATAAACCAATTTATGGACGAACCTTTTGATGGCGGATTCAATATTGAAGAAGTTTCAAAAGATGGAAAACCGCTTCCTTATACCATCAATTTCACTATGATGCGAGTAGATTTGCCTCAGCCTTTAAAAGAAGGAGAAAGTTATTCTTTTTCTGTAAAATGGTGGTACAATGTTAATAATCACGTTGTCAACCGTGCAAGATCCGGATTTGAGCATTTTCCTGAAGATGGGAACAATGCCTATGTAATAGCCCAGTTTTTCCCCAGAATGGCGGTTTACAATGATGTTGAAGGATGGCAAAATATGCAGTTTTGGGGTAATGGCGAATTTGCCTTGCCATTTGGAAATTATGAAGTGAATATTACCGTTCCTGCAGATCATATTTTAGATGGAACAGGGGAAATTCAGAATAGAAAAGAAGTTTATTCCAAAGAAATGATGAATAGGTTTGAGCAGGCTAAAAAATCTTACGATAAGCCTGTGGTCATTGTCACACAAGCAGAAGCAGAAGCAGCGGAAAAAGGGTTTTCAGATAAAAAGAAAACATGGAAATTAAAAGCTGAAATGGTTCGTGACTTTGCATTTGCCACTTCCCGAAAATTTATTCTGGACATGATGAATGTGGATGTTTTGGGCAAGGATGTAATGGCAGTTTCCCTGTATCCTAAAGAGGGAAATCCGCTTTGGGGAGATTATTCTACACTGGTTGTAGCAAGTACTTTGACATCCTATTCCGGACATACTTTTCAATACCCATATCATAAAGCTATTTCTGTTCACGCAAAAAATCAGGGAATGGAATATCCTATGATTTGCTGGAATTATGGACGTCCGGAAAAGGATGGTACCTATAGTGATAGAGTGAAATTTGGAATGATGAGCGTTATTATTCACGAAGTAGGGCACAATTTCTTTCCAATGATCGTGAATAGCGATGAGCGCCAATGGGGATGGATGGATGAAGGTTTGAATACCTTTATGCAATATCTTGCAGAACAGGAATTTGGAAAAAAATATCCGGAAGCCATTGGCCTTAATGAATCATATCCTTCCAGAAGAGGAATTCCGGCTGGGGTAGTGCCATATATGAAAGGGGATCAAAAATATATCACCCCTATTATGTCCAATCCCGAAAATGTTTTTCAGTTGGGAAACAATGCTTATTCAAAACCGGCCACAGCACTTAATATTCTCAGGGAAACTGTGATGGGACAGGATTTATTCGATTATTCATTTAAAACCTACGCGCAACGCTGGATGTTCAAACACCCAACACCCGAAGATTTTTTCAGGACTATGGAAGATGCTTCCGGAGTAGACCTGGACTGGTTCTGGAGAGGATGGTTTTATAGTACAGATTACGTAGATATTGGAATAAAAGAAGTGAAAAAATATTACGTGACTGATAAGGCTACCAAAGAAGGTAAAGTTTTTTTAGAGCAATATGGAGTTTCGGATCCCGACAGTATAGATGCAATTTATGTTGTTGAAGAAGGAAGTGAAGAATACTCTGCTGAAATGAAGGGTAAAAATCCATTTGAAAATGCACCTAAATTGAATGAGTATGTTATGGATAATTTCACCCCCGAAGAACGGGTAAGGCTGAAGAGTCCTAAATATTTTTATGAAATTGTATTCAATAAACCGGGAGGTTTGGTAATGCCGTTAATAGTAGAATACACTTATGCTGATGGTACCGCTGAAACCGTAACATATCCCGTACAGGTATGGCGTAAAAATGACGGGGAAGTAAGCAAGGCGATCGCAAGTGATAAGGAGATCACCAAAATTGTGGTAGATCCAAATATAGAAACTGCCGATGTGAATTTAGATAACAACAGCTGGCCTCAGCAAATCAAAGAAGATAAGTTTCAGCAGTTTAAAAAAGATGCTGGAAATTAATTTTTTTAAATTAGATTTGTAGTAATATTTTATATACTATGATAACAATTCCTTTATTTATTAGTGGTGCCGAAATTGGCTTTATAATATTTATTTTGGTTATGGTTTTTGGTGCCGACAAAATTCCGGAAATAGCCAGAGGCTTGGGAAAGGGAATGCGCACGCTTAAAAATGCATCTAATGACATTAAGGGAGAAATTCAAAAAAGCGCTGAAAAACAGGGTATAGATACCGATTTTTCCAAAGATGTAAGGAAAGAGATCGGTAAGGTTAAGGAAGATATCGAGGAAATTACCGGCTCGGTTAAGCGTAAACTTTAATGCTTGAACAATTAAATAAGTGGGATCGTGAATTGTTTGTTTATTTAAACAGTTTAGGAATCGAATCTTATGATGCATTTTGGATCTTTGTAACCAATTTCAAACATTGGATCCCTCTTTACTTCTTTTTTTATTATGTTCTTTATTGTTCTTCATTGGAAAAAAGCAATTCTCACCTCAATTTTTTTATTGATATCCTTTGCAGCAACAATGGGTTTTACATTTTTAGTAAAAACCATGTCCTTGAGGTTAAGGCCGAATAACCAGCCGGAATTACAAGACCTTATTAGAATTCTTCAGAACCCAACCAATTACAGTTTTTTTTCAGGCCATGCATCAGGCTCCTTTGTAGCAGCAACCTTTGTTGTGCTTAGTCTTAAGGAAAAGCACAAATGGGTTTATGCAATTTATGTTTGGCCCATATTATTTGTTATGAGCAGGATATATGTGGGGGTTCATTATCCTTCAGATCTAATTGCAGGTGCCTTGGTGGGAATATTGTTTGCCCATATCTTTTATAGGTTGAGTTTACTGGCCGGGAATAAATTCTATTAATTGAACTTATAGAACAAAGAACAAAGAACAAAGAGAAAAGAAACAAGAGCAAAGAGAAAAGATTAAAAAAGTTAGAAATTAGAAGTTAGAGAAAATATTTATCTGCGGAAATCTTCTATGTTGTATTACAAGTTTCAGATCATAATTTTTCATTAAATTTATTCTATAAACCTCAAGAGGAATTGAGCTCTGCTGGAGAGCAACTCAACAGCAATAGGGTTTATGATGGTGAATACACCGGCCCCTTTTCC
>JAENXB010000030.1 GCA_016649785.1 Flavobacteriaceae bacterium | reverse complement strand
ATCATAAATATCTCGATAGATTTTATGGGTATTTAAGCATGTTTATGGCCTCCATGCTTGGGCTTGTTCTTTCAGACAACCTGATCACGCTCTTTATTTTCTGGGAACTTACCAGTATCAGCTCTTTTTTCCTTATTGGATTTAACAATTCAAACGAAGGTTCCCGAAAATCAGCAATAACAGCATTGGCCATAACTGGTCTTGGAGGATTGACACTTCTTGCCGGAGCCATATTTTTAGGTTCTGTGACCGGAACTTACAGTATTTCAGAAATGCTGAATTCCGGTGCCGAAATTGCCGCGAGTCCTTATTATATTCTTATTGTATCCTTATTTTTTATAGCTGCTTTTACCAAATCGGCGCAATTTCCTTTTCATTTTTGGTTGCCCGATGCAATGAAAGCGCCAACCCCCGTTTCTACCTACCTGCATTCCGCAACTATGGTGAAGGCGGGAGTTTACTTGTTAATGCGGTTCACTCCGGTCCTGGGAAATCAGGAATTCTGGAATACTACCCTGATAATTGTGGGAGCTATCACCATGATTTACTCTGCGATTCATATAATGTTTAGGACAGATTTAAAGGGGATCCTGGCATATTCAACAATTTCGGCCCTGGGGATCATGGTTTTTATGATTGGACAAGGTACCCGTGATGCCTTGCTGGCCACAGCCCTGTTTATTATTGTACATGCCCTATATAAAGCTACATTGTTCCTGGTGACAGGTATTATAGATCTTCAAACCGGGACCAGGGATGTTACGGTGTTAAAAGGTCTTAGGAAGGTACTGCTTCCAGTTGCCATTGCAGGATTTTTGGCCGCATTCTCCAGTGCGGGAATCCCCCCAAGTTTGGGATTTTTGGGAAAAGAATTAATCTATGAAGGAACCCTTCAGGTTGGCGGAATTACTGTTTTATTAATGATATTAATTGTAATAACAAAAATATTGCTTTTTTATGCAGGTTTTGTAGCAGGGGTAAAACCATTTGCAGGAAAACTTCCTGAAGCTTATCAAAAGGTAAAAATGCCCAGCCCTCTTTTGTGGGTGGCACCTGTAATTCTGGCTTTGGCAGGAATCCTCTTCGGAATTTTTCCCGGGATAATAGACTCCTCGCTGCTTACCCCGGTTGTAAATTCAATGGGTGCCGATGGCGCTGATATTCATCTGAAACTCTGGCATGGTTTCAATACTGTTCTTTTGCTAAGTGCAATAACAATTGTTGCCGGAACTATCCTTTATTTCACCGTAAAACCTTCGGCAAAATTGGAGAATAGAATTTCAAAACTGGAGTTTATTTCACCTAAATCTATCAATGAAGGATTTGGAAACTTATTTACAAAATTTTCTGCTCTGTGGACAAATTTTTTCCAAAACGGGTATTTGCGAAATTACGTCAAAACGATCATGATTTTCATGATTGTATTAACCGGATATAAATTATTTTTAACCGCTACTTTTTCATTAGATTATTCAACGCTTTTGGAATTGACCTTTTATGAGGTTACCATTTGCCTGATAATGCTGGTTGCAATCCTGTATACCCTATTTACATCGTCCAGATTGGCAGCAGTTGCATCTATGGGAGTGATAGGATATTCCATTTGTTTGCTGTTTGTATTTTACAGCGCACCGGATTTGGCAATGACCCAATTTTCTATAGATACCCTTACGGTCATCCTGTTTGTATTGGTGCTGTATCGACTTCCTAAATATTTGATATTATCCGATCATAAGATGCGTATTAAAGATGGGATTATATCTATTGCCTTTGGATCCATTATTACCATTCTTATTTTGGAAGTTATGGCAGAACAGGTAGGAAGAGATGTCAGTGAATATTACGCTCAAAATGCTTATCTGCTGGCGCACGGGAAAAATGTGGTAAATGTGATTTTGGTAGATTTCAGGGGAGCAGATACCCTCATTGAAATTTCGGTATTAGCCATCGCCGCGATTGGGGTGTTTGGGTTGCTGAAATTGAGATTGACAAGTAGCGACCAGCGCTAAGGAATTTAGAAAGCTAAGAAAAGCGATAAAGCAATGAAAACAATAATTTTACGAACAGCCTCAGATTATCTCTTGCCTGTTTTGTTGATCTTTTCGATCTTTATATTATTACGGGGGCATTATTTGCCCGGCGGAGGATTTGTGGGCGGATTAATAGCTTCTATCGCCTTTGTATTGCACTCCTTTGCCAATGGACTCTCAAATACAAAAGCTTTACTTCGCATTCACCCGGGATTTTTAATGCCGATAGGCCTAATGTTGGCATTTTTGAGTGCAATTGCTCCAATATTGGGTTTCGACCTGCCTTTTATGACCGGGATTTGGATGCACGAACCCATTTCAGTCCTTGGGACAATTGGATCGGCTTTATTTTTTGATATGGGGGTTTATTTAGTAGTCGTAGGAGTTACCTTAACCATAATTTTCACAATTTCAGAATCTGCTTAATATATGGAAGTAGTATTAGCAATTATTATTGGCGTGCTTTACGCCGCCGGGATCTACATGATCTTACGGCGTAGTCTTGTGAAATTGATTTTGGGGATCATCATTTTGGGTAATGGGGCAAACCTGCTTATATTTTTACTGGGAAGAATAACCAAGGGAAGTCCGCCAATAATCCCCGGAGATTCAAATGTTTTCCTTTCAGCCTACGCCGATCCTGTTCCACAGGCATTGATACTAACCGCTATTGTTATAAGTTTTGGCTTGCAATCTTTTGCGATAATCCTGATTAAAAGGGCCTATCAAGTAGTGAAAACCGATGATTTGGATGAAATGAACGAAATAGACCAAGATTCATGACACAACAATTAGTTATATATCCCCTCTTGCTTCAACTGTTTTTGAGCATAATATTAATGTTTTCCTGGAAGAAAATTAGCTGGCAGAGGGTAATTAGTATTGTAGGTGGATTTGTAAATATCGCGGTTTCAATCTGGCTTTTTTCCTATATATGGGAAAATGGTACCCAAACCGTACAGGCCGGAAATTGGCCGGCCCCTTTTGGAATTACCTTTGTAGCCGATACCTTTTCAGCGACTTTGGTTTTGTTAACAGCTATTTCCGGATTGGTTGTTTCCAGCTTTTCATCTGCTTCTATTGTGGTAGCCAGGCTTAAATTTGGATATTTTCCAATTTTCCATTTCCTTTTATTAGGGCTCAATGGCGCTTTTCTAACCGGTGATATTTTTAATCTTTATGTATGGTTTGAAATAATTCTTATCAGCTCCTTTGTTTTAATTACCCTGGGAGGTGAAAAAGCGCAATTGGAAGGAGCCGTGAAGTATTTTACCCTGAATATTTTGGGTTCCACGATTTTTCTTACAGCCATCGCCGTACTTTACGGTTTAACCGGTTCTCTTAACATGGCCGATCTTTCCCTTAAAGTCGCATTAATTGAAAACCGCGGATTGGTTGATATTACAGCGGTATTATTTTTAATAGGATTTGGAATTAAAGCAGCAGTGTTTCCACTCTATTTTTGGCTCCCCGATTCCTACCATACCCCGCCATCTGCAGTATCTGCAATATTTGGGGGATTGTTGACAAAAGTGGGAGTTTATGCCATGCTCAGGGTATTTACCTTAATTTTTGTCGCCGATGAATTTTTGATAAATACCATTCTGATAATTGCGTTTTTAACCCTTATTACCGGAGGACTGGGCGCTCTGGTACAAAACAACCTTCGCAAAGTATTTTCTTACCTTATTATTTGCCATATTGGCTATATGATTGCCGGTTTGGGATTATATACAGAGGTTGCTATTGCGGGGGCAATTTTCTATTTAATTCACGATATTGTTATAAAAACCAATTTATTTATGATTAGTGGTTTAATTTATAGAATAAAGGGTACTAACAGCATTCGTTCAATGGGTGGATTGTATGCAGATAGTCCTAAAATTAGCTTTTTGATTGCAATTGCATTGTTCTCTTTGGTAGGAATCCCACCGCTTTCTGGATTTTGGCCAAAAATATCCCTGCTTTCAGCTAGTTTCTCAGCAGAAAATTGGTGGATCGTAGGCGGAATTCTCTTTGCAAGTTTCATAACTTTAATTATTATCGCAAAAATATGGGCCAATGTGTTCTGGAAAGATAAGGTTGAATTGCCTAAAAGGTTGAATTTTAGGTATTTTCATAAATTGACAACGGTCAAAAAATCCCAAATGATTGGGCCAATTGTATTTTTGACGCTCGTATCCTTATATATAGGTTTTGGCGCTGAGCAAATTCAACAGGTTTCATCAAGGGTTGCAGATGAATTGTTAAATAATCAACAATACATTGATGCTGTATTAAATAATAACCAAAACTTGAACTGATGAAAAACAGGTTTTTGTCAAATATTCTCCTAACCTTTATTTGGGTCGCCCTTACAGGTAATTTTCTCTTTGCAAATTACTTTTTTGGTTTTCTTCTCAGTTTCTTTATGTTGTGGCTCATCACATCTGGAACCGGGGACGCAAAATATTTTAGGATCCTTCCCAAGGTAATTACTTTTTTCTTTTTCTTTTTATATGAATTGGTGAAAGCAAATTTGCAAGTGGCTTATGAAGTCATGACCCCAAACTATAACATGACCCCAGGTATTGTAAAAGTACCTCTGGATGTAAAAACAAATTTGGAAATAACCTTTTTGGCAAATCTTATTTCCCTTACTCCCGGCACCCTAAGCCTTGACGTATCTGATGATAAAAAGGTTTTATACGTTCATTCTATGTATATTACAAGCAAGGAAAGTTTTATACGAAGCATTAAAAACGGATTTGAAAAACGCATTCTGGAAATTTTAAGATGACATTGTACGACTTTTTATATTACATTATACTCCCGATTTTATCGATCTCGGTAATTTTGATCATCATCAGGTTTTTAAAAGGGCCCAGCATTGTTGACCGGGTGATCGCGCTGGATCTTATAATTACTACGGGGATTGGTATTATTGCAGTTTATAGTATTATCACCAATCAGCCTACCTTTTTGGACATTGCAATGATCCTGGCCCTTATTGCCTTTTTGGGTACAGTTGCCTTTTCCTACTACCTTGAAAAAAGAAATAAATAATGACAGAAATAACTATAGGAATATTAGCTTCATTTGGCGCAATTTTCGTCCTGCTGGCAGCCGTGGGATTGATCCGAATGCCGGACACCTATTTGCGTATCTCTGTAACTACAAAAGCTGCTACCCTGGGGATTGGATTATTGCTGGTTGCAGCGGCAGTATTTTTCAAAGATCTGTCCATTACCACTAAAGTTCTGGCGATCATTCTTTTTATATTGCTTACGGCTCCGGTAAGTGCTCACCTTATAGGCCGGGCCTCTTATTTCTCGGGCGTAAAACTCTGGAAAGATTCAGTTTTGGATGATTTGGAGGGGAAATATGATAAATCCTCTCACAAGCTAAAAAGTGATATCGAAGAAGCTCCGGAAAAAAAAACCAATCAAAGCGGGGAAGATTAACTTTCTTTGCTTTCAGCGGCATTCCTCTTATGCATTAATTTAACTTCAAAAAAGCTAAATACGAAATTGATAATTATTACGAAAATGGTAATTACAGCAAGTTCCTTGTACATACCGGTTGCTGCCAGACATCCGGCACCTGCACTACACCATATTGTGGCGGCGGTGGTTAATCCCTCTACTTTTGTGCCATGGTGAAGAATGGTCCCGGCGCCTATAAATCCAATTCCGGTGACTATCTGCCCTAAAACCCTTGTGACATCCACATTTTGTTCTCCTCTAAATTCTAGGGATATCAGGATAAAAACACAGGAACCTAAAGCGACAAGGGCATTGGTTCTTAAACCGGCACTTTTACCTCTATATTCACGTTCAGCGCCAATAAAAACTCCTGCGATTACCGCAAGGCCAACTTTTAAAACAAATTCTCCAAATTCCATATTTATAAGTTTTCTGAAAGTTGTAATTTTGCCCGATGCAGAATCTTCCTTTAAAATTAACGAAAAGCCTTGACATTAGAAAGCAACAAAATGCAATTCGAATATTAAGTTACAAAAAAAATCTTATTGATTTTTCCTCCAATGATTACCTGGGATTTTCAAATTTAAAACAGGTTTATTTTACCGCAGAAAAGATTTTGACAGATTTCAACCTAATGAAAAACGGAGCTACGGGCTCCAGATTGCTTTCAGGAAACCATCAGTTATTTGCTCCTGCCGAAGATTTTATAGCCAATTTTCATTCTGCTGAATCCGCTTTGATATTCAATTCGGGGTATGATGCCAATGTTGGGTTTTTTTCAAGTGTGCCCCAACGCGGGGATATTATTTTTTATGATGAATTGGTGCATGCCTCCATTCGCGACGGGATTTCCATGAGCCGCGCCAAAGCCTATAAATTTAAACACAACGATATTCCAGATCTGTGCGGACATATTGAGCGCAGCCGAAATATAAACAACGAACCTGAAATTTACATTGTCACCGAATCGGTTTTTTCCATGGATGGCGATATTCCCGATTTAAAGACATTGGCTGAATTTGCTGAAAAGCAACACTGTTTTTTGGTGGTAGATGAAGCTCACGCCACCGGGGTTTTTGGTCAAGATGGAGCAGGAATGGTACAGGAATTGGGAGTCCAGGATAAAATTTTTGCCAGGATCATTACCTTTGGAAAAGCCCTGGGCTGTCACGGAGCGGTAATTTTAGGAAGCACCACTTTAAAAGAATACCTGGTCAATTTTGCCCGAAGTTTTATTTATACCACAGCTTTGCCGCCGCATAATGTAGCTACAATTCTGGCATCTTATCAATATCTAAAAAATAAACCCGAGCTTGCCGAAGTAAATCCTGAGCATGTTGAAGGATCGGAAATAAAAAAGCTAAAACAAAACATCGAATTTTTTAAAGCTGAAATTGTTGCAAATAAGCTTCAATCATTTTTTACTGAAAGCAATTCCGCAATTCAATCTTGTATTCTTCCGGGAAATGAAATGGTGAAAAATACTGCCTCGAAACTGGAAGCCGAAGGTTATAATGTAAAACCCATTTTATCGCCGACGGTTCCAAAAGGGAAAGAGCGGCTGCGATTTTGCTTGCACAGCTTTAATTCCCGGGAGGAAATTTCGGGAGTATTAAAAGTCCTGGTCAAATTAACAAATTGATTTCTTTTTTTAGCCACGAATGCACGAATAAAAATAGGTCTAATTGTGCTCAAATGATTTAATATTCGTGCATTAGTGGCTATTTTTGGAGTTCGTATTTTTTAGATAAAAATGCGAACATGACACTAACTTTAAAATTCATATTTCAAACTCATGAACACATATTTTATTACAGGAATTGGAACAGAGGTTGGGAAAACAATTGTCTCTGCCATTATCACCGAAGCTTTGGAAGCCGATTACTGGAAACCAATTCAGGCGGGAGAATTGGGGTATAGCGATACACATAAAGTAAAAAACCTGATCTCGAATAAAAAAACCGTTTTTCATCCTAATAGTGTTGAGCTGCAAACCCCAATGAGTCCTCACGCCGCGGCCGAAATTGATGGAGTTAAAATTACTTCAGCAAAAATTAAAAGACCAAAAACTTCAAATGATCTTGTTATTGAAGGTGCCGGCGGACTTTTAGTTCCTATCAGTTCCAAAGAGACAATTGCAGATCTGATAAAACCTTCAGATAAAATAATTTTGGTTTCCAGACATTATCTTGGAAGTATAAACCATACGTTGTTAACTTTGGAAGCATTAAAGAATCGCGGTTTGAATATCTTCGGAATTATTTTTAACGGAGAAAAAAATGATTCTTCCGAAGGTGTCATCTTAAAAATGACGGGGGTTTCTTGTCTTGGAAGAATTGATGACGAGCCGTATTTTGATAAAAATGTGGTCAAGGAATACGCCGAAGGATTTAAAAATAAATTGATATAAACCTCACAGGTCTTTGAGACATCTGAGGTTTAATAAAAATATATTATGTCAGATATAATTAAGAATACAAATAAATAGTCCATCACTATGGTTGGAAAAAATAAAGAACAAACTTCCCTTTCTCAACGCGATCAAAAACACATTTGGCATCCGTTGACCCAACATAAATTATCGCCGGGAATTTTGCCAATTGTAAAGGCAAAAGGAGCAATTTTATACGATGAGAACGGAAAGGAATATATAGATGGGATCGCTTCCTGGTACACTTGTATGTATGGGCATTGCAATGAGTATATCACGAAAAAAGTCACTGCGCAAATGCAGCAGCTGGATCAGGTGGTTTTCAGCGGATTTACCCACGAACCTGCAATTAAATTATCAGAAGCTTTAATTGAAATTTTGCCTGAAAACCAGCAGAAATTATTTTTTAGCGATAACGGTTCTACCGCGACAGAGATCGGGATAAAAATGGCTTTGCAATACCATCACAACCTTGGGAATGACCGCAAGGTGATGCTCGCTTTTGAAGAAAGCTTTCACGGCGATACTTTCGGCGCGATGTCGGTTTCGGGATTATCGGTTTATAATGGGGCTTTTGAAGATCATTTCATCAAAGTGGTTAGGATCCCAACTCCCACCAGTAAAAATAATATGGAAGTTCTTCAGAAGCTGAAGCGATTAATTTCAGAACATAAGATCGCCGGATTTATCTACGAACCGCTGGTGCAAGGTGCTGCCGGGATGAAAATGCACGTTGCCGATGGTTTAAATAAAATCTTGAAAGTCTGCAGGGAACACGAAATAATATGTGTGGCAGATGAGGTAATGACGGGTTTTGGAAAAACGGGGAGGAACTTCGCATCAGAATATATGAATACGCTTCCGGATATTATATGTATGTCCAAAGCCTTGACGGCGGGGCTTTTGCCAATGGCGGTAACTTCCTGTAGCCAAAATATTTTTGATGCATTTTATTCAGAGGAACTCTCAAAAGGATTGTTTCACGGGCATACTTATACCGCAAATCCGCTGGCCTGCACTGCAGCTTTGGCGGGAATTGAATTGTTGAACTCAGAGGAAATCCAAAAGAACATTGTCCGGATCACCAAATCTCACCAGGATTTCAATAACCGGATCAAAGATCACCCAAAAGTCACAAATACAAGGCAACTGGGAGTGATTTATGCCTTTGATCTGAACGTAAAAATGGAACGCTACGGGGAAGTTCGGAATCAGTTGTTTAAGCATTTTATGGATTTCGGGGTATTTCTGCGTCCGCTGGGAAATACCATCTATATTTTGGCGCCCTTTATTATTTCTGATGCGGAACTTGAGAAAGTTTATATGAGTATTGAAGCGGCTTTGGAGAAATTTTAGGCTGAACTTTTCCAAAGTTAAAACTTTGGAAAAGTTCAGCATCGATGGTAAATAAATTCAAATTTTCCAAAGTTGTTAATTTTATGACTTAAAATTTAGCCGAAGACTTCTAAGGCCTTATTTTTGCCGAAAAATCAGCTCTTTTGAAAACACCTGTTTATATCAATTCCATCGCTTCGGTTTCTCCTTTGGGGAAGACTTCAGAAGAGACCTGGGAGAATTATAAAAATCAGAAACATTTTATTAAAAAACACAATTTCAGCGGAACTGAAGCTTTCGCGGCTTTTCTTCCGAAGGAACTAAAAGAGGAAATAAATGAACTTCGTATTTCTTCTCCGCATTTTAAGAATTTAGATGAATCGGTTTTATTTTCAGTGTTTGTCGCCAGGGAAGCCGTGAAAAAGGCCGGATGGGGACCTGGTGAAAATATTGGGGTAAATATTGGGAGTTCCCGCGGAGCTACCCAACTTTTTGAAAAATATCATCAACTTTTTTTAGAGACGAAAAAAGCCGAAATTCTGGCTTCGCCTACGACAACTTTGGGTAATATTTCGTCCTGGGTAGCTCAGGATATGCAAAGCAGCGGTCCGGAAATTTCGCACAGTGTAACCTGTTCCACAGGGCTACATGCAGTATTGAACGGCGTTGCCTGGTTACAGGCGGGAATGGCTGATAAGTTTGTGGTTGGCGGAAGCGAGGCGGCTTTAACCCCGTTTACCATCGCCCAGATGAAAGCGATGAAAATCTATGCTTCTGAAGTGCTGGATTTCCCTTGTAGATCCGTGGATATGGATAAAACCCGGAATTCAATGGTTCTGGGAGAAGGCGCCGGAGTGCTTTGTATTTCTAAAAATCCTGAGAACAGTATTGCCCAAATTGGCGGGATTGGCTATGCAACCGAGAAACTCAAACATTCGGTTTCCATTTCTGCAAACGGGGAATGCTTTCAAAAATCCATGAAAATGGCCATTGGGAATAAAAATTCAGATGAAATTGATGCCGTGGTGATGCACGCGCCGGGAACCATTAAGGGAGATAAAGCCGAAGTAATTGCGATCAAGGAACTTTTTGGAGATAAGCTTCCTGCAATGACCTCAAATAAATGGAAGATAGGACATACCTTTGGGGCATCGGGGATTTTAAGTATGCAACTGGCCGTTTTGATGCTGCAACACCATGAATTTATATCGGTTCCGTTCTCCAAGATCAGTAAAGCACCCGGAAAACTCAGAAATATTCTGGTAAATGCAGTAGGTTTTGGAGGAAATGCAGTTTCCATATTGGTGAGTAAAGATTAGTTTAAATCTATACTCTCATTAGAAAAACCGAAGAGAGCTAAAAAATATTTAATTCAAACATTCAGGAATGCTCAGTTTTAGCTATTTTTGGAACCAAATCATTTTTTCATGACAATTAGACACAACTGGACCAAAGAAGAGATCCTTGAAATTTACAATAAACCCTTAATGGAATTGCTTTACGAGGCAGCTACGGTCCATCGAAAAAACCACGATCCCAATACGGTTCAGGTTTCAACCCTGATATCCATCAAAACCGGGGGCTGTTCTGAGGATTGCGGGTATTGCCCACAGGCAGCGCGTTACCATACAGATATTGAAGGCAATGACCTGATGAGTGTAAACCAGGTAAAAGCCCAGGCATTGCGCGCAAAAGAGGCGGGAAGTTCAAGGGTATGTATGGGTGCGGCCTGGAGAAACGTAAAAGACGGCGAGGAGTTTGATTCGGTTTTGGAAATGGTCCGAACTATTAACAAACTGGAAATGGAAGTTTGCTGTACTTTGGGAATGATCACAGAAAACCAGGCACAACGACTTGCTGAGGCCGGATTATATGCCTACAATCACAACCTGGATTCTTCAGAAGAATATTATAAGGAAGTTATTTCTACCCGTGGATTTCAGGACAGGCTGGATACCATAGAAAATGTGCGAAAAACCAATGTAACGGTTTGTAGCGGAGGAATTATTGGAATGGGAGAACGTATTGAAGACAGGGCAGGAATGCTGGTAGCATTGTCTACATTGAATCCTCAGCCGGAATCTACGCCTATTAACGCATTGGTGCCGGTGGAAGGAACCCCCCTGGAAGAAGAAAAACCAGTTTCCATCTGGGAAATGGTGAGAATGGTTGCCACAACCCGTATTGTGATGCCGGAAACCCAGGTGCGGCTTTCAGCTGGAAGAATGCAAATGAGCAGGGAAGGGCAGGCAATGTGCTTTTTTGCCGGCGCAAATTCCATTTTTGCCGGGGATAAGTTGCTCACCACTCCAAATCCCGATGTAAATGAAGATATGGAGATGTTTCAGGCTCTGGGATTACAACCACAAAAAGCCTTTGAGAAGAAATCCCAATCGGAAAGTATTTCTGCAGAAGATTCAAAATATCAGAATTTGGGAGAAAAACCTAAATGGTCAAGACCGGGACATAAAATTGATAGGAATATCGAGGCGCAAAAGGTCGCCAAGATTAGATTTGAAAACGTTAAAAAATCTGACTTATAGTGAAGTTGGATCTTCAATCTATACCGCGTGTAAGGGGAATTTCAAAAGAAGAATTTTTGAAGGAATATTTTATTCCCCAAAAACCTGTGGTGATGGAAGATCTCACTGCAGATTGGCCCGCCCGGGAAAAATGGAATTTTGAATATTTCCGGGAAAAAGTGGGGGAGATCGTGGTGCCAATTTATGACGGGAAACCGGCAAAAGGTCACCAAAGTTCCCACGGCCCGACGATGAAGATTAAAATGAAGGAATATATCGATATCCTGAAAAAAGGTCCAACAGATCTAAGGATGTTCTTTTTTAATCTTCTGAAAAATTGTCCGGAACTGATCAATGATTTCAAATACCCCGATCTGGGCGTGAGATTCTTTAAAAAACTCCCGGTTTTGTTTGTGGGAGGTGAAGGCGCAAAAGTAGTGATGCACTATGATATGGATCTGGCAAATAATTTTCATTTCAATTTCGCGGGAGAGAAAAAAGTGATCTTGTATCCGCCATCCCAAACAAAATATTTGTACAAGGTGCCTTATTCTATTGTAAGCATGGAACAAATTGATATGGAGCATCCGGATTTTAAGCGATATCCAGCGCTTTTAAAAGCAAAGGGTTATGAAGTTACCTTAAAACCCGGCGATGCACTGTTTATTCCCAGCAAATGGTGGCATTTTATAAAATATGAGACTCCGTGCTTATCCCTGACTTTACGCTCTTTGCCAACCTCTCCCAAAAAGATCCTGGAAGTGTTGCGCAGCATAATTTTATTTAGGAATTACGACAATTTGATGCGGAAATTGAGGGGGCAGAGATGGATTGATCATAAAAACGAACAGGCCATAAAGAATACTCACAAAAATGGTGAGATCACCCAATAAGGTCGTTGCTTACCTCATAGATCAGTTGCGGCTCATAGCCTTTTTGCAACAGGTAATTGATCAGTTTTTTCTTTCGCTTTATGGGATTGATCTCCTTGATGAGGTTCAGTTTTTTTTCTGCCAGTTCCTGAAGCGTGATGATATAAATCTCTTCATCTATCTCGGTAAAGGCAAGTTTGATTATGGGTGCCGATATTTCCCGGATCTTCAGTTCCTGTTTGATCTTATTTCGTCCCCATTTTTTTATCCTGAATTTTCCGCGTACAAAACTCCGCGCAAATCGTTCTTCATTTAAAAAACCCTCCAGCATCAACTTCATTATAATTTGTTCACAAGCCACCGGGATCATCCTCAATTCCTTCAGTTTTTCTTCCACTTCCTTGTGGGACCTGTCTCTATATGCGCAAAATTGCGCCAGTTTTAGGGTGGCTTCTTTTACGGTATAGGATTTTTGAGACGGATTGGGTTTCATAGACGGTAAAGATAATTATTTATAATACAGAAGATGGAATATAGAAAAAGGAGAAAGGAATTTGTGATAAGAATATTTTCATTTCACTTCTCATATCTATAAACAAAAAGACCGCCTCCCAAATTAATGAAAGGCGGTTTAAAATATTTTTTTGATAAAGATGTAATTTGTATTTAATTACAAATTTGACTCATTCTATAACCATCCTTGGTTCGACAAGAATATACTCTTTTTTACAATTTTCATTTCTGATCAAGAAAATAGTATAGTTCTTAAAATATTTAGATAAACCATATTCATCAAGTTTATTTTTTTTGGCATCATTATAGAAATCTGACGCTCTTATGTATTGTTTCAAGTTTAGAATCTCCTTTGGATGTAAGTTTTCAAAAACCTTTTTCTTCATAAAGAAAAAGTACGCACTATCATCCCCTGAATCTTCTACAAAGAGATAATTAGGCTCATTTAAGAAGTCCTTTTTTAAATAATTTTCATCATAGTTAAAATAAAGGCTATCCTTTTTGTTTTCCTGAGAATAACTAAGGGTTTGTAAAATAAAACTAAAAAATAAGGTGAGAATTACATTCTGTTTCATCATTAATTATTTTCTGGACAATTAGTTGTTGTGGAAGGATAATATAAACTTAAACTCTCCTGGAGTTCTGCTTTCTTTTCATCACTTAATTGATTGTAAGCATCTACTACTTCTCCCTCTTCTGTTAAACCTTGCCAAGCTAATGCTTCATAAAAACTATCAGGGAGTGGGTTTGCACCATTATCAGTTAAATAATTATAATCTTTTACTAAAATATATTCGTGAAAGTTTTTCAAAGTTTTTGTCATTTCATCTATATATTAAGCTGCCATAGTCTCATGTTGAGGGTCAGCCTCAAAATTATCATTTTTAAAACTTTCATAGGTATCTTTTAAAATTTAAAATATCAGTAGTTTGATTATCAACCACGGTATTTAATTTTCTAAACATATCAGCATGAATATATTCATGCAAAATAGTTCTTACTACAGCTAAAGCCGGTCTGGAAGTAGCCGCGTTTGTGCTTATTTGAATGTTTATAATATTATTTAAAGGTTCAAAGGTTAAACCATTTACGGGGTCTCCTTTAGAACCATATAAATTATCTTTTGATTCTATCTCAATATCAAACTCAGAATCCCCTCTGAAATTTTTCAATAATTCATAAACAAAAGAATTCCCTTCTTTATCTAAGAGATCATTTAGGCATTTTTCTTTTCCTGTTAAGCTATCACTATCTATGTTATACAAGTCAAAAAAAGTATCCTGATCACCATCTAGCAAAATAGGAGTGGTATCTATTATTTCCGTATCATCAGGAATCGTTCCTGGAGTGCCTCCGGTAGTATATTCTCCATTCCATGTGGATCCTTGATAGGTATTTGTATTGACGGTACTCCCTCCACTTGAACCAGAACCGCTAGTGCAATAATCTAATTCATAGGTAAAATGGCAGATCTCGGTTGAGCTCGTATCTCCTTCCATTATCAGTTCAGTACAAGTCATGCTTACAAATTCATACATGCAAATAAGCTCATCATTCAATTTTAGATGATCTTTTGCAATCTGATTTCCTTGGACTAAGGTCATGTCACTTAACTTTGTGCCTGATAAATTATAAATTTCAATTTCACCAGTATAAGTGCTCATTTGTTTTCCCATGTCATACCAATTTTTATCTGGTATATATCGAAATATATATTTAACTAATTCACCATTTCCTAAGTCGGTTATAGAAAGATTATCAAAATACAATAAGTTTTTCAATTCTGATTTTATTGTCGAATTTATTTTGTTGAGCGCAATTGTATAGCTTGCTAAACCTTTTTTGTTGATGTTTTTTATTACTTGGGAATTTGTTTTTGCTGTGCCAAAAGGGTTTTTACTTTTTACATTTCCACTTTTAAATTTGATGTGATTAGTATTATCAAAATTGTCTTTTATGTTTGCAGGTAGGTTATCAAAAGCAATCGCTTCTGGCTCTTGATCTGAAAAACTGGAATCTGTAATTGGAGAAATAATTTCCTCTTTTTGACAACTTATGGAAATTACAAAAAGGCAAGTTAATAAGTAGATTTTTTTCATGCTTAGAATTTTAAAATAAATTAAAAAAAATGGAATTGGTTTATTAGTCAGAAACCAAATATAAATCCAATCCTTACGCAATATATATATATTAAAAAACCGAAGGAAAGTGCAAATTATTTTTAATTTCTTATTGTTTTTATGGATTTTATTGAGGAAAATGCAATTTTAAGATGTTTGGATTTTAGGTAGGGTAGAAATTAATAGCACAAAGTCAAAGACCTAATTCGTGCATTGTAGAAGATTTTAAAAATGTAAAATAGAATATCAAATCAGGTCAACGTTATTTATACATTGATATCTCAATTCTAACATCTCAAATCTAATATCTATAAAACAAAAAAACGCCTTCCAAATTAATGAAAGGCGTTTGATTTAAGAATATTTTATTATTCCAACACTTCCCCGTTTATATCGTGAAAGTGGTATTCCATGAACGTGTAAGCGTCTCTTGGTAAAATTTTTACCCAGCGTTTATGGTCCAAAAACCATTGTGTGCGGGGCGATGGAAAGCCTTTTGTTAAAAAGGCTGCAATAAATGGGTGCGTACTAAGGGTGATCTTTTTATGATTCTTCTTGATCAGCCTTTCCAGGTCGGTTTTAATTTTGTCTATCACTAAAATAGGTGCTTCAATTTCACCTACTCCATCGGGATTTTCTTCCCGGGTTTTGATATTCGTTTCCGGCCGTACGCGTTGTCTTGTAATTTGTATCAAACCAAATTTACTCGGAGGCAAAATTTTGTGTTTTGCGCGATCGTCACTCATTTCTTCCCTTAAATGGTCGTAAAGAGCTTTCCTGTTTTCGGGATTGGCCATATCTATAAAATCTACCACAATAATTCCGCCCATATCGCGTAAACGCAGTTGGCGGGCAATTTCTGTGGCGCTTATAAGGTTGACTTCCAGAGCCGTATCTTCCTGATTTTTAGCTTTATTTGACCTATTTCCACTGTTCACGTCTATAACGTGCATAGCTTCGGTATGTTCTATAATCAGATAAGCACCTTTGTTTATCGATACGGTTCGTCCAAAGGAGGTTTTTATTTGTCTTTCGATATTAAATTTTTCAAAAACGGGAACGTTTGATTGATATAGTTTTACTATTGATTCTTTGTTAGGGGCAATTTCTGCCACATAATCTTTAACTTGTGAATAAAGCGTTTCGTCATCTACAATGATAGAAGTGAAGGAATCGTTAAAAACATCCCTTAAAATAGACGATGCTCTGGTTAATTCTCCCAAAACCTTTGATGGATGGGGTGCTTTATACAATTTTTTACACATTGCGGTCCAGCGACTCAATAAATTCTCGAGGTCTCTGTCTAGCTCTGCTACTTTTTTGCCTTCTGCCACGGTACGAACAATTACGCCAAACCCTTTGGGTTTGATGCTTTTCACCAATCTCTTAAGACGTTCTTTTTCTTCCTTGCTCTCGATTTTTTGCGAAACCGAGATCCGGTTTGAAAAAGGCACCAACACAATATAGCGGCCCGGTAGGGAAAGCTCAGAGCTTAACCTTGGACCTTTTGTGGAAATGGGTTCTTTCATCACTTGTACCAATAGCGACTGATTTGATTTTAAGACTTCAGCAATGCTTCCGTCTTTATCAATATCTTTTTCAAAAGTAAAATTCTGTAAAGAATAATCTTTTAATTTACCTGTGCTTACACGCTTTATGAATTTCAACAATGAAGGGACCTGGGGACCAAGATCGTGATAGTGTAAAAAACCATCTTTTGTATAGCCTACATTTACAAATGCGGCATTTAATCCCGGTACAGCTTTTCTTATTTTGGCGATAAATATGTCACCAACGGCAAAATTGCTGTCTTCTTCTTCCTTGTTTAGTTCAACTAGTTTTCCATCTTTTAATAAGGCAAAATCTATAGCAGAGGAACCGGATCTGATAATCAATTCTTTGTCCACTTTTTTAGATTTTTATCCCGCCCCGAAATTTCGGGATTCGGAATGGATTAAACATAATTTTTTCACAGGGTTTTTAATCCTGAAGAAACCTGGTTCAAAATAAATTTATAAACCGGTTTCAATTTCAATGAACTTCTTTTACCTAAAAAAAGTAGTGAGAACACTACTTTTTCTTATGGCGGTTTGCTCTGCTTCTTTTCTTGCGTTTGTGCGTTGCTACTTTATGTCTTTTTCTCTTTTTTCCACTTGGCATAGTGTTACATTTTTTAGATTAATAATTTAATTTTTTACTCCTTTAAAAGGAATCGTGTTTTACTTAATTTCAACATTACTTTTAACGCCATCAACAAATATTCTGGCTGGTTTAAATGCCGGGATGTTGTGAGCGGGAATTTTTATAGTCGTGTTTTTTGAAATATTTCTTCCGGTTTTTTCGGCCCTTGTTTTAATTACAAAGCTTCCAAAACCTCTTAAATATACATTATCTCCGCTTTCTAAAGAAGTCTTTACTTCTTCCATAAATGTTTCAACAGTGGCTTGA
Source organism: Flavobacteriaceae bacterium (assembly GCA_016649785.1). Taxonomy (GTDB): domain Bacteria; phylum Bacteroidota; class Bacteroidia; order Flavobacteriales; family Flavobacteriaceae; genus Gillisia. The sequence goes on along the minus strand of JAENXB010000030.1, from coordinate 722 downwards.
ACATCACCTTTTTCCATTCCTAATTTCTCAGAAATTTTGGCTACGATATCTGCTTTCGTCATTTTCGAGGTATTTTTTTTATAATTGGGGTTGTTAATTTTCAAGGGGCAAATATATGAATTAAATCTCCAATATTTCATTCCTAATTCATTAAATAGTAACCAAATAAAGATTTATCATTGCATTCAAACATCAACAAATTTGGTATTTCATAAAACACTGACTAATTGGTACTTAAAGAATAAACGCGATTTACCATGGCGAAATTCCACAGATCCTTACTGTATCTGGCTTAGCGAAATTATGCTCCAACAAACCCGTATTGATCAGGGCTTGCCATATTATTTGAAATTTATAGAGACTTTTCCTACTGTATTTGATCTTGCAGGGGCTTCACAGGAAACTGTTTTAAAGCTTTGGCAGGGACTTGGTTATTATTCCCGGGCAAGAAACTTACATGAAACGGCCCAACATGTGGCTTTTCACTTACACGGACAATTTCCAGCGAATTATGAAGAATTGTTATTGCTAAAGGGGGTGGGAGATTATACCGCCAGCGCAATAGCATCTATTTGTTACAATGAACCAGTTGCGGTGGTGGACGGAAATGTGTACAGGGTTCTTGCCAGGTATTTTGATATTGATACTCCTATTAATAGTGCCGGGGGAATTAAAGAATTTAAAGAGCTTGCCACGGAACTCCTGGATACCGGAAATCCTGG
>JAENXB010000034.1 GCA_016649785.1 Flavobacteriaceae bacterium | reverse complement strand
TTGTTTTAGCTCACCTCGCTCACCTGGCAGCGGGTTTAATCGTGCTCTTAGTGGTAATTTATAATCATTTTAAACAACGCTATCGTCCCGGCCAAATGCTTGGGATCGAGCTAGGTTCTACGTTTTGGCATTTCCTGGATATTCTTTGGGTTTACCTGTTTTTGTTTTTATATTTCTTTAGATAATAAATTTGTGTATTTTTGGCGCTTAATTAAATTCAATTTTTTTATATGGAAGCTACTGTTACTAAAACTGCCACCGAAGGTAAAACCTGGGGCGGTGGGAATGAGCCTTTAAAGGCAAGTTACGGTAAACTGATGATGTGGTTCTTTATCCTCTCGGATGCGATCACTTTTTCAGGATTCCTGGCCGCTTATGGTTTTTCAAGATTTAAATTCGTTGATTCCTGGCCTATAGCCGATCAGGTTTTTAATCACTTTCCATTTTTACATGGGGTAGATGCCCCAATGTATTATGTTGCCTTTATGACTTTTATCCTTATATTTTCATCTGTGACCATGGTGTTGGCAGTAGATGCCGGGCATCATATGAAAAAGGGAAAAGTTACCTTTTTTATGTTCCTTACCATTGTAGGCGGATTGATCTTCGTAGGCTCTCAGGCCTGGGAATGGAAAAATTTTATACAAGGTGAATTTGGAGCGGTTACCACCAAAGGAGGAAACATCCTTCAATTTGTAAATCAGGAAGGTGAAAGAGTGGCACTTTCTGATATAGCTGTATTTCAAGCTTCAGAAAGAGCGCAACATACAGGTAATAAAGGCGTTTGGTTTACAGAAGAAGCTGCTTTGCCCACATATACCATAGACGAGGTAAAAGCCGGCTTTGTGGCTAACAGCTCATTATTGATACGTACTCAAAGCCTGAATGAAAATGGTGAAAAGACCATTCTGACCCGGGAAGAATCCATACAAAAATTAGACAAAGAAGCTGTCGGAATAGTTGAAGGAGCCAACTTGAAACACAATGAATACGGCGTGCCCTTATTTGCAGATTTCTTTTTCTTTATTACAGGATTTCACGGTTTCCACGTATTTTCAGGAGTTGTCATTAATATCATTATTTTCTTTAACGTGATCCTGGGAACTTATGAACGAAGGGGAAGTTATGAAATGGTGGAAAAAGTTGGGTTGTATTGGCACTTCGTGGATTTGGTTTGGGTATTTATATTCACCTTCTTTTACCTGGTATAATTCTGAAAAAAATATAAAATGGCACATACTACTACACATCAGCACGAGTCGAATACCAAAAGGATCTGGTACGTTTTTATCATACTTTCGGTAGTGACAATTTTTGAGGTATTCCTTGGGATCATACGTCCGGAATTTTTGACACATACCCACTTTTTAAGCATGAAATTGCTTAATTGGATCTTCATTGTTTTAACCCTTTATAAGGCGTATTATATTGCCTGGGCCTTTATGCACCTTGAAGGTGAATCTAAAGGACTGCGGAGAGGTGTTGTTTGGACGGCGATTTTCTTAATAAGCTACCTTATGTTCATATTATTGACAGAAGGAGATTATATATATGGTGTTTTTAAAACCAGTAATGTTGCCTGGGACTTTTAAAAGTTAAATACCCGGAAAAGACGGTTTTATGGAATCGTCTTTTTATTTTTGTTCTCCCTAAAAAAGGAGGTCTTATGAAGAAGTTTTTAGTTCTTGGAGTATTGTTTTTACTTCCCATAGTTGCTTATTTGTTTTTTGCTTCAGGAGTGAATAATTTTGGAAAACTTCCGGTACTCACACAAAAAGTTCTGGACATAGATCAACTTGAAACCGGCAGCGATTCCGCTGTTTCATTTCAGAATAAAATAAGTGTGGTCGCTTTTTTTGGAAATGATCTGGATGCCTTAAAAGGCAACACCTACAATCTCGATCAAAAAATACTCGAAAAATTTTATAAATTCGACGATTTTCAATTTGTAATTATTCTCCCGGAAGGAGCGAAAACCCGGGCTCAGGATTTTGCAACCGAATTCAGCAATGTCACAAATTCCAGTTACTGGAAATTTGTATATGGGACTCCAAAACAGGTAAAAGATGTTTTTGAGAGTTTTGAGACCAATATTCAATTGGATGCTAATTTGCAAATCCCTTATGTATTTATTATTGATAAAAATGCCAGTTTAAGAGGGCGGGATGACGATGAAGATACCGGGATCCTTTATGGATATGATTCGAGATCGGTTTCAGAATTAAATAACAAAATGAGCGATGATGTAAAGGTGATCCTGGCTGAATATCGCCTGGAATTAAAGAAATATAAAGCCAAGCGCGAGAATTAACGATGAAGAATAAATCTTATATAGGCATTTCATTGATAATTTTGATTTTCGGAATAATTTTTATTCCCAAAATAATCGATAGAATCAGCAAAGGCAGCGTGGTGGAAGCCGATAGGCTAAACATCAATAAAAAGAAGGCAGAAACACCGGAACTTGTTTATATAACCCAATATGGGGAGCGTAAAAAGGTGCCCGATTTTAAATTTGTAAATCAGGATGGAGATACCATTACAAATAAGGATTACCTGGGAAAAGTTTATGTTGTTGAATTCTTTTTTACCACTTGCCCTTCCATTTGTCCCATAATGAGTGAAAATCTTGTTGACATTCAAAATAAATTAAAGGGGAAAGAAAATTTTGGAATCGTCTCGATCACTATTGATCCCGATCATGATACTCCCCAGGTTTTAAAGGAATATGCCGAAGAACACAAGGTCACCAATCCGAATTGGAATTTTTTAACCGGAGACCGTACAGTGATTTATGATATGGCCAATCGCGGATTTGGTATTTTTGCAGATGAAGATGAAACAGTTCCCGGAGGTTTTGCACATTCAGGATTGTTTGCTTTGATAGATCAGGAAGGATATGTGCGCTCCAGGGAGGATAAATTTGGGAACCCCATTATTTATTACAGAGGTTCCATAAAACAAAATATATCTATAACAGAAGAAGAGGAAGCTCCACAAATAGATGTACTTATTGAAGATATTAAAAAACTCCTATAAAAATGGCTATCGCAAAAACCGATAAATTTGCAGTTCCAATAATTATTTCGCTCTCCATAGCGGTGCCGGTATTGGTATTAATTTTGATGAATTTACCGGAACGCTACAATATCTTTGGCACGCAATCTGGCACTTTTCCGCTTTTTCACGCGGTTTTAAACGGTTCAACGGCTTTGCTGCTTATGAGTGGTTATTTTTTTATGTCCATAAAAGAATACAAATGGCATCGCAATTTTATGATTGCGGCATTTGTTCTTTCTGCGGTATTTTTAGTGAGCTATGTCATTTCAAAAATAAGTATAGACCCGGTGCATTATGGGGGTGAGGGAACGATAAAGTATATTTATTACTTTATTTTGATCACTCATATCCTGCTTTCGGCAATTATAGTTCCTTTGGTGCTTTTTACTATGTATCGCGGCTTAACGGGCCAGTATGACAAACATGCAAAAATCGCCCGATGGACCTTTCCAATATGGTTGTATGTTGCCATTACGGGAGTGCTGGTGTATGTTTTTATGTTGCCATATTATTAATCCGAATTGTTTTGTGATGCCAGATGTATTAAATTTGATAGATCCAAAACCCTGAAAACAAAATAGATATGAAACTCCGGATGATCTTTCTGGCAATTGTCTTGTTAATGCTGCCTTCCCTGGCCGAAGCACAATGCGCTATGTGCCGAGCGGTTTTGGAAAGCTCAGACAATCAATCTATGGCTCAGGGAATTAATGACGGGATCATATACCTGATGATCTTTCCTTACCTGGCTATTGGCGGAATTGGGTTTTTCATCTATCGTTCCTATAAAAAAAATAAATCTTCCCAATAGTTCTTAATCCCTTGTTAATTTTAACATTTTTCTAACAGGCAATAATGTAACAATTTTATCTGTTCAGGGTCTTATTGAAGCGTCTTCGGTTTAATTTCTTATATTTAAACATGGCACATTCAATATTTATATTATGATTGAAATTAAAAACCTGCACAAATCATATACGATGGGAAACAATTCCCTGCACGTATTAAAGGGACTTGATTTTAATGTTGCCGAAGGGGAATTGGTGTCAATTATGGGTTCCTCGGGATCGGGAAAATCCACGTTGCTGAATATTTTAGGAATGCTGGACGAAGCCGATGAGGGGACTTACGCTTTAGATGGAGTGCCAATAAAAAACCTGAATGAAAAGATCGCTGCCAGGTATCGCAATAAATTTTTGGGCTTTATCTTTCAATCCTTTAATCTTATTTCCTACAAAAGTGCATTGGATAATGTGGCTTTACCGCTGTATTATCAAGGCGTAAAACGCAGGGAACGATTGGATATCGCAATGAGTTACCTCGAAAAGGTAGGTCTGGTAAATTGGGCGGGACATTTGCCTAACGAACTTTCCGGCGGACAAAAACAACGGGTAGCTATCGCCCGTGCCCTGGCTTCCAATCCTAAGGTGCTATTGGCCGATGAGCCTACCGGAGCCCTGGATTCACAAACTTCAAATGAAGTTATGGATTTGATCCAGGGGATAAATGATGAAGGACGCACCATTTTAATAGTGACCCACGAGCACGATATTGCACAAATGACCAAAAGAATTGTCACTCTTAAGGACGGTGTAATTACAGATGATACCAAAGTAAATCAGGTAAGGGCTTTAAGTAATGTTTGATGTAGAGCGATGGCAGGAAATATTTGAAGCGATCAGCAAAAATAAATTGCGAACGTTTTTAACTGGGCTTTCGGTAGCTTCGGGGATATTTATTTTAGTGATTCTGCTGGGAATCGGGGAAGGAATGCGCAACGGGATCTCTTCAGAGTTTGAGAATGACGCAGCTAATATCTTATTTGTCTGGACCGGTGCAACTTCAAAAGAATACAAGGGCCTCAACCCGGGGCGGATTATTACCATGAAAAACGACGACTACAATTATGTAACCTCCAAATATGAAGATGAACTGGAGTATAAATCTTCAATCTACCGAATTTGGAACGGGATCGTCAATTACAATAAAGAATCCGGATCCTATAGAGTTGAAGGGGTTTGGCCGGATTATCAGTTTTTGGAAAATGCCGGCATGGTGAATGGTCGGTTTATAAATTATAAAGACCAGGATAATTTTGAAAAGGTGGTGGTATTGGGTAATAAAGTAAAAACTGATCTGTTTAAAAACGGGGAAGACCCAATGGGAAAATACGTTCAAATCTCCAATATCAATTTTAAGGTTATTGGGGTTTTTTCCGATCCGGGTGGGGAACGGGAAGAGTCCAGGGTATTTTTACCGCTTTCCACGTCGCAAAGGGTTTTTAATGGCGGGAATGATATTAGACATCTTTCTTTTACCCTTCAGAAAGAAGATAATTTTGAAGATGCCCTGGCTGCTTCAGAAAAATTCTCGTCAGAATTGGAAACCCATTTAAAGGAAAAATACAGTATCGCACCCGATGATACCAGGGCAATTACTATTAATAATTCCCTGGAAAATGCGAAAAGGTTTTATGATTTGATGAATATGATAAAATTCTTCTTTTGGGGCGTGGGCATTTGTACCATAATTGCCGGAATTGTTGGGGTGAGCAATATTATGCTGATTATAGTAAAGGAGCGAACACGTGAGATCGGGATTCGAAAAGCCCTGGGAGCCGAGCCCTTATCTATTATAGTTATGGTGCTTCACGAGTCTATTTTTGTTACAACAATCGCAGGTTTTACGGGGCTTATTTTTAGTTTGGCTTTATTGGAATTTGTGGGCCCGTTAATAGAAACCCAATATATTTCAAACCCCTCAATAAATTTCAGTGTAGCCATTACTACGGTATTTATTTTGATTATAGCCGGTGCCATAGCGGGATTTTTTCCTGCCTGGAAGGCCGCCCGTATAAAACCTATAGACGCTTTAAGAAACGAATAATATGTTTAGCAAAGATACATGGAGCGAAATTCTTGAGGCGCTAACCGCAAATTGGTTTAGGACGCTGCTTACGGCCTTCGGGGTTTTGTGGGGCATCTTCATACTTGTTATTTTGCTTGCGGCAGGCATAGGCCTTGAGAATGGCGTAAAACAAGGTTTTGGAGGGATGGCCACTAATTCTATGTTTATGTGGACACAAACTCAGTCAAAACCATATAAAGGATTGCCAAAAGGAAGGCGTTACAATTTCAAAATCGGAGATGTGGAAGCCATTAAACAGAATGTGCCCAATTTGAGATTTGTTTCTCCCAGAAATCAACTGGGCGGATTTGGTGGGGCAAACAATGTTGTGCGCGGACTTAAAACAGGGGCTTTCAATGTTTACGGGGATTACCCTGAAGTCATTAAGCAGGAGCCAATGGATATCACTTCAGGAAGGTTTATCAATTATTCTGATATCAACGAAAACAGAAAAATTGCGATCATCGGGGAAGGTGTGCAAAAAGATATGTACGATCCCGGAGAAGAGGTAATAGGAAGTTATATTAAAATTAGCGGCGTAAATTTTATGGTGATAGGCACCTATAAGAAGAAGGGGAACAATAACAGGAATCCGGAGGAAGCACAAAAGCAAATTTATGTTCCGTTTACTGCATTCTCGCAGGCTTTTAATATGGGGGATACCGTTGGATGGATGGCTATAACCGCAAATGACGGAACTTCAATTACCGAATTGAAATCCCAGGTTTTTGACGTAATAAAATCCAGGCATTCAATTCATCCGGAAGATGACCGGGCTATTGGCAGTTTTGATCTGTACGAAGAATTCAGCAAGGTTAACGGATTGTTCGTCGCCTTAAAAGCGGTGGCATATTTTGTAGGGATTTTAGTTTTGCTGTCAGGGATTATCGGAATTAGCAATATTATGCTCATTGTGGTTAAGGAACGCACCAATGAAATTGGCATTCGCAGGGCTCTAGGCGCTACTCCCTGGTCTATCCGTGGCCAGATCTTAATGGAATCCATTTTTCTGACCATTATTTCAGGGATGGCCGGAATTGCATTGGCAACCGGAGTTATTGCTTTAGTAAATAATCAATTAAATGGAATGGATACATCCGAAATGATGTTTGCAAATCCAAGTGTAGATTTAAGAGTGGTTTTTACTGCTCTTTCAATTTTAATAATTTCAGGATTGCTCGCAGGATTAATTCCGGCGCAAAATGCCATTAAAGTGAAACCTGTAGATGCACTTAGAACAGAATAAATAAAAATCAGATAATAATCTAAAGATGAAAAAAACATTCACCATTATCATCCTGGTAGTTATAACCGTCACTTTTGTGGGCGCTTTATATTATCTATACCAAAAAAATCAGGAGGATCCCGTTGTATATCAAACTGAAAAACCCTCTATCCAAACCATCGTTAAAAAAACCGTGGCAACCGGGAGCATCGTTCCCAGGGAAGAGGTGTTGATAAAACCAAATATATCCGGGATCATTGATGAGATCTATATCAAAGCCGGGGATCGTATCAAGGCAGGAGATTTAATCGCGAAGATCAGGGTAATTCCCAATGTTGGTTCCTTGCAAAGTGCAAAAGATGCCGTAGCTACCGCAAAAATTAATCTGGATAATGAAAAGAAAAACTTCGACAGGCAAAAAATCTTATTTGATAAAGACGTGATCTCAGCAAATGATTTTGATAATGCGGAAGTTGCTTTTAAACGGGCTCAACAATCCTATAGTTCTTCCCAGCAAAATTTCGAGATTGTCCGTACCGGAACCACTCGTGGTCTTGGGAGTGCCGCCAATACATTAATTAGATCTACTATAGACGGAATGGTGCTGGATGTGCCCGTAAAAGCAGGGAACCAAGTTATTGAAAGCAATAATTTTAATGATGGAACTACCATTGCCACGCTGGCCGATGTTAATAAGATGATCTTTGAAGGTAAAGTAGATGAAAGTGAAGTAGGTAAGATCAAAGAAAGCCTTCCCCTGGAAATTACCGTAGGTGCCATTGAAAATAAAACATTTGATGCCATTCTGGATTTTATAGCGCCAAAAGGGGTAAGTGAGAACGGGGCAATTCAGTTTAATATTAAAGGGACCCTGAACAAATCTGATACTACATTTATACGTGCCGGATTGAGTGCAAATGCATCAATAATTCTCGCAAAGGTAGAAGATGCCCTTGCCATTAAAGAAGCCTTGGTTCAATTTGATCCTAAAACCCAACAACCTTTTGTTGAAGTTGAAACAGGAGAACAACAGTTTGATCGCCAGGAAATTGAAATGGGAGTGAGTGATGGGATCAATGTTCAGGTACTAAAAGGTGTTTCCAAGGATGATAAAATTAAAGTCTGGAATCAGGTCAAACCGGTTCAGGCCTTATCGGAAAATTAGAATTTAACTTTTTTGTAACAACTCGTCACTTCGTTAGACCTATTATTTACAATCTAAACTATGAAAAAATCAGTTTTGCTAATTTTAGCTTTTCTTTTCGCAATTACTTCCCAGGCCCAGCAAAAAAAATGGAGCCTTCAGGAATGTGTGGTTTATGCCTTAGAAAACAATATTTCCATCAAGCAATCTGCACTTGATATAGAAGCGGCAGATATCGATCGAGCGGATGCTATTGGCAATTTTATTCCATCCCTTAACATTCAATCCTCTTTATCCAGCAATGGTGGGTTGAGCATAAACCCTACGAATAACCGATTTGAAAACACCAGGTTTACCTCTTTTTCAAGCGGGGCAACCAGTTCCCTTACCTTATTTGACGGATTGCGAAATTTAAGGCAATTACAGCGCGCAAAATTATCACAATTGTCCAGTCAGTATTCCCTGGAATTAATGAAGGATAATATCGCATTATTTGTTGCAAACGCCTATTTGACGGTGCTTTTTAACAAACAGAGTTTAGAGGTGTTAAAAACCCAAAACATTGTAACCAGTGATCAGTTAAAAAGGACCACAGAATTGGTTGATGCAGGGGTTTTGCCAAAAGGCGATCTATTGCAAATTGAGGCCACCAATGCCGATGAGCAACAACGAATTATAGTAGCCGAAAATAACATTCAAATTTCTTTGATCAGTTTAGCTCAGACCCTTCTGATCAAGGATTATCAAAATTTTGATATCTTAGAAGATGATTACGACGTTTTTGGGAACGAGATTTTGATGCAATCCCCTTATGATTTGATAGCTAAGGCGAAAGAGGAACGCTATGAAATTAAAGTTGCGGAAGAAAATAAGAATATTGCCGAAAAAGATGTTCAGTTGGCTCGTGGAGCCTATTATCCAACACTTACGGCATTTTACAATTACAATACCAGGTATTCCGATAATGATGCCTTCAACAGGGACTTCACAACTCAGCTTTATGAAAATGATGGAACTTCTTATGGTTTGCAATTAAATATCCCGGTATTAAATGGTTTTGCAACCCGAAACCAGGTACAAAGAAGTGAAATCAATGTAAAAAGAGCTGAATATCAACTGGAACAAGCCGAACTGGATCTTGAAGCCGATGTGTATCAGGCCTATGTAGATGCCCAAGGAGCATTAAAGGCTTATGAGGCTGCAGCAGTTGCTCTAAACGCGCAGGAACAAGCCTATGACTATGCAACCGAAAGGTTTAATGTAGGGCTTACCAATGCCTTCGATTTTAGCCAGGCAAAATCCAGGCTTGAAATTGCACAAACAGAAGTAGTTCGTACTAAATACGATTATATATTTAAATTAAAAGTGATCGAATTATATTTTGGAATCCCTGTAACCGATCTTAAATTTTAGAAAATGAAGAAAAAAACACTACTTATTATTGGTGTAATTGCAATTGTAGTAATTGTGCTTTTGGTGGCAGGCAAAAAAGCAGGTTGGTTTGGTGCTTCCGGAAATGTAAAGGAAGTTGAATTCACCAAAATTGAATTGATCCAAATTGTTGAAAAAGTATCAGCTACCGGAAAGATCCAGCCGGAAATAGAAGTTAAACTATCTTCTGAAGTTTCGGGAGAAATTATAGAACTTCCTATAGTAGAAGGACAAATGGTTGAAAAGGGAGATTTGCTGGTACGTATTAATCCGGATCTTTACCAATCCAGTTTACAACGTTCCCGGGCAGGTTTGCAAAATGTAAAGGCCAATTATGCACAGGCCGAGGCAAGCCTTAGGGAAGCAAAATCCAATTACGACCGAAATAAAATTTTATTTGAAAAAGGGATTATCTCAAAATCAGAATGGGACAGGATAGTTGCAGCTTATGAAGTTGCGGAGGCTTCCAAAAATGCAGCCTATTATGGAATGCAAAGTGCTGCGGCAACCGTTACCGAGGCTACTGATAATCTTGCCAGAACAACTATTTATTCACCTATGCGCGGCACAATTTCAAAATTGGACGTAGAATTGGGAGAACGTGTAGTAGGAACCCAGCAAATGGCGGGAACCGAAATATTAAGGGTTGCCAATTTGTCCAATATGGAAGTGGAAGTTGATGTAAACGAAAATGATATTGTAAAAGTTAGCGTTGGAGATTCCACTATAGTTGAAGTTGATGCTTATTTAAAAAGAGAATTTAATGGGGTGGTAACCCAAATTTCCAATTCAGCCATTACGGGTTTAACTGCCGATCAGGTTACCAACTTTAAGGTAAAAGTTAGAATTTTGGAGGCTTCTTATAAGGATTTGCGCGAAGGAAAACCTGAAAATTATTCTCCCTTCAGGCCGGGAATGACCGCTACGGTAGATATAATTACCCGAAAGAAAAATGATATTGTAGGTGTTCCTATCAGTGCGATAGTTATAAAAAGCGACACATCTTCAACCCCATCGGCAACTAAAACTCCTGTTATTTCCGATGAAAAATTTGAAGCTGTTTTTGTGAAAGAGGGGAATAAGGCTAAATTGCGTGTTATTACCACCGGAATTCAGGACAACCAGAATATTGAGGTCTTATCGGGATTAAAAGTTGGGGAAACCGTGGTAACCGGTCCGTATAACACCGTTACCAAAACATTAAAAGACGGAGATGAGGTAACTCTTTTAGAAGAGAAAGTCCCTTCAGAATAAAATAAGAAAAAATCAGCATAAAAAAGATCCAATTTTGGCTACAATACTTTGTATAGAAACAGCTACCACCAATTGCTCGGTTGCAATTGCTCATAACGGGAAAACTCTTGCCGTTAAAGAGGATTATAACGGCAGTTATTCACACGCTGAAAAACTCCATCTGTTTATTCAGGAAATTTTAGAAGAGAATAATTTAAAGCTTTCAAATTTGGATGCGGTTGCCATTAGTACAGGCCCGGGATCTTATACAGGCTTGCGCATTGGGGTTTCAGCAGCCAAAGGCCTGTGTTTTTCCCTTGACATCCCTCTTATTTCGGTGCTAACCTTAACAGCTTTGGCCAATCAGGTAGAACTGCAGGGCATAGTAATCCCCATGTTGGATGCACGAAGAATGGAGGTGTATGCCGCGGTTTTTAATTCAGCGAAGGAGCAGATCTTAAAAACTTCAGCCATCATTTTAGAACCGGGTTCATTTCACGAATATCTGGAAAAGGATCGGGTTTATTTTATTGGGAGCGGAGTGGAAAAGTTTCAGAAGATTTGCATGCATCCCAATGCAAATTTTATTGAAAACAAGCTGCCCTCGGCAAGGGAAATGGTAGAAATAGCGGTTTCCAAACACAAAAAAAGCGACTTTGAAAATGTCGCCTATTTTGAGCCTTATTATTTAAAGGATTTTATAGCCGGATAATTTTAATATTTGAGTTCGCTTTTTTCTTCTTCTTCTGAATGATTAAAAAGATGAACATCGCGCTGTGGGAATGGAATTCCAATTCCTGCGGCTTCCAGTCTTGTTTTAGCTTCTTCAATTGTAAACCAGTGGCAATCCCAGAACTCATCATTCAAGGCCCAATATCTCAAAGAAAGGTTTACGGCGCTATCTGCCAGTTCGGTTACCACAACCTCAGGAGCGGGATCCTTCATAATTCCTTCCTGCTCCGCCATTAATTTCATAAGGACATCTCTTGCAAGTTTTATGTTGCTGCTGTATGAAATACCAATAGTAATGGCATCTTTTCGCTTACCTTCTTCGGTGTAATTTATAATATTGTTATTGGTCAACTGGCCATTGGGAATAATGGCCAATTGGTTGCCAAAAGTGTTCAATTTGGTATAAAACAAAGATGTTTCTTTTACGGTCCCGGAAACTCCCTGTGCTTCAATAAAATCTCCAACCCTGAATGGCTTCAACGATATAATTAAAACTCCTCCCGCAAAATTTGATAGGGAACCTTGAAGAGCGAGCCCAATTGCAAGACCTGCGGCACCAACAACTGCTATTAAAGACGTAGTTTCAACCCCAAGTTGGCTTATCACTACTATAAATAAAAGAATTTTTAATCCCCAGTTAAGGAGGCTTGTAATAAAATTTTCAAGAGTTGGATCATAATCTGTTTTTTCAAAGATCCTTTTGACATAGCCAACAATAAATTTAATAACCCACCAACCAAAAAATAAAATCAAGAGCGATGAGACCAGGGCTGGTAAGAAATCAATCATTTTATCGCCGTATTGCGTTGCGTAATCCTGCCAATCTTTAATTTGATCCATATTTTTAATTTTTTACAAATGAAGGTTTTTTGATATTAAACCGAAAAATTCTGATACTTTAATTTTGTTAAAGATATTTAATTAATTTCAGGCATTCCTGGACAGAGCGCACCGGTAACTGACAGGTACCATCAGTGCAAACATAGATCAGATCTTCCCCGTATTTAAAACGGTTTTTGGTAAGGGAACGGGAATTGTCCTCCTTCACCGTGCCATCTATGATGGTATTTGGTAAATATGAGCTGTTCAATTCATTGATTATATTAACAGCATTTTCTCCGGTTACCACAATTTCATAAAATGCATTGGTGAAATTCAGCTTTAAATCTAACCAGTTTGAATGGCCTTGCGGATATTCTTTAATTTGACCGCTAATTTTTGAGAGCATATTTTTTGACAGTTTCAAAAGATCCCCATTTTCGAAATATTTGGATAAGATGAACAGGTTTTTTGCCATCACCGAATTGGAAGAGGGGATCACATTATCGGTATAGTCAATATTCCTGGTAATTAAAGGCCGGTCCTTATCTGATGTAAAATAAAACAACTCCACTTTATTGTCGTAAAAATGATGAATGCTGTAATCTGCCAGTTCTTTTGATGTTTCCAGCCATTTTTTATCTAAGGTTACCTGGTATAAGTTTAAAAATGCCGCACTTACAAAAGCATAATCTTCCAGATATCCATTGATGCGACTTTCGCCATTTTTAAAGGAATGGTGCAGGCTGCCATCCGGTTGCAATATATTTTTTAGAATGAAATTGGCGTTTTTCAAGGCCGTTTCCAGATATTCGGGAATGTTTAATGCCTTAAATGCGTCCAGATATCCCATGAGCATCAGCGCATTCCAGGACGTGATTTGCTTATCGTCCAAACGGGGTTTATCCCTTTTGTTGCGATATTCTTTTAAAATTTCCTGCCAATTTTTTTTCTTTTGAAGTAATTCTTCTTCCGGAATTTGATGTTTTTGAGATATTTCTGAATCGCTTTGAGTTCTTATCAGCACATATTTCTCATCTTCCCATTTTCCGAAGGCATTGATGTTGTAATAATCTGAAAATAATTCAAAATCGTCTTTTAATAACTTTTTAAGCTCTGATGGTTCCCAGGAATAGAAGACGCCTTCTTCCAATTTTCCTTCGGAATTCAAACTGTCGGCATCCAGGGAGGAATAGAACGCGCCGGTAGCATCAGTGAGATTTTCCTTTACAAACTGAAGGCTTTGTTTCACCACTTCCTTGTACCAATTATTTTTTGTTTCGCTATAGGCGTGGCTGTAAAGGCTAACCAGCTGAGCATTATCATAGAGCATTTTTTCAAAATGAGGGACGTGCCATCGCACATCTACCGAATATCTCGAAAATCCCCCGTCAATAGGATCGTAAATTCCCCCGTATGATATTTTGTTCAAACTGTGCAATACGTATTTTTTCAACTCCGGGTCCTTATTTTGTTCAGAATAACGAAGTAAAAACTGGAAATTGGAGGGAATAATAAATTTTGGAGCCTGCCGGCTGCCACCGTATTCATTGTCAAAACCCTGTTCCCAATTTTTAAGGATAGGAATAAGATCTTCTTTTGAAAATTCTTTGAACGCCCCGCTTTCCGGGATCAATTGCATTTGTTTTAATCCTTCCTCCAGTTTGGCCGCATATTCGTACATTTTTTCAGGATCCTTTTCATAAAGATCGGCTATTTGGCTGAGAGAATTTTTCCATTGATCTTTTCTAAAATAGGTGCCGCCCCAAACCGGGCGACCATCGGGAAGAGCTACCACATTCATTGGCCATCCGCCTCTTCCTGTCATGAGTTGGATCGCATTCATATAAGCCTGGTCTACATCCGGGCGTTCCTCGCGGTCTACTTTAATGTTGATATAACCTGCATTCATTATTTCGGCTACTGCTTCATCTTCAAAACTCTCTTCTTCCATGACGTGGCACCAATGGCAGGCCGCATAACCAATGCTAATAATGAGCAATTTGTTTTCAGCCTTCGCAAGTTCCAGTGTTTCATCGTTCCAGGGATACCAGTTCACCGGATTATGAGAGTGTTGCAGTAAATAGGGGCTGTTCTCCTTTATCAGGGCGTTGGTGTGCTTATGATGGTTCATAAAAATCGTTTTAGGATAAATGTGCGGGTTTATATCGTATAAATGCAAAACTCCCCATGCGGGGAGCTTTGTAAATTTAATTGAATAATTTTATACTATTTCAAACGAAATTTTAACGTTAACCCTGTACTCGGTAATGTTTTCACCGGTAACAACCGCCGTTTGTTCCTGCACATATACCGATTTGATGTTCTTTATTGTTTTTGCGGCGTGGGTGACTGCATTTTGAGCCGCATCTTCCCAACTTTTTTTGGAATTTGCCAAGAGTTCAATTACTTTAATTACTGACATAATTTTTTGGTTTATTGGTTAATAATATCTTTTATGAAGATACAAAAAATTGAATGCCTGTTTTAAAAGTTTTGTTAAATCAAACTCCAAACTCCAAACAAAAATTTTAAGCGGTCTTAACCGAATTATCCATTTATTGCTTCTATGTAATCTACATGGCCTTTAAGCAAGTCGCGCATCATTGTTTCTATACCGCTTTTTAAGGTAGCCGTAGAAGAAGGGCAACCGCTGCAGGCGCCTTGTAAAATAACCTTAACGGTTTTTGTTTGGGCATTATAAGAATCAAAAACAATATTCCCGCCGTCACTTTGAACAGCCGGTCTTATATATTCCTCCAAGATGTCTACTACTTGTTGGGAAATTTCATCTAAAACTTTAGGTTCCCTTGCTTCAGCAGAAATTTCGGATTTCTTTTCCTTAACGCTTTCATTGGTGAGTACTTCCTTGTCTTCCTGCAGATAATTCCTGATAAATTCCCGCAAGTCATTGGTTATATCGTTCCACTCGGCGATGTCATATTTATTGATGGAGATATAATTTTCATCAATAAAAACCTCTCTCACGAAAGGAAAGTTAAATAACTGCCTAACCAAAGGAGCATTTGCTGTGGTATCAATGCTTTTAAATTCGGCGGCTGCCAAAACCAATTTTTTATTGGCCACAAATTTCATTACCGAAGGGTTTGGGGTGCTTTCTGCATAAACGGTCACCGGCACCAATTTAGACGCAACTTCGGTTTCTGCTTTGAGAATACTGCCGCCCTCGTTGAGGTAATCTTTTATCTGTTCGGCTACTTCCTCCTGAACATCGGCCCATTCTACGATGCTGTATTTTTCGATTGCAATAAAATTTTGCGCGAGATATACAGTTTTAACGAAAGGCAGGTGAAACAGTTGTTGCGCAAGTGGCGATTTTGCCGCTTCTTCAATATTTCCAAATTCAAAACTTTCATGTCTTGTCAAAAACTGATTGGCTTCAAATTTTACTATGTCAGAATTGGTTGTGGGTTGTATGTTAATTGTGTATGTGTTCATCTTCAATATTTTCTGTAAAATTACTAAAACAAAGTATTGTAATCTATATATTTACAATTGTTATTGGCATATTGATTATAGGCTCGCTTTATCAGTCTCTTTTTTCGGTTTCTAAAATCGAATTGATGCCGGTTTTCAAATTATTGAGCATTCATGAAATTAGGTTTAATAGGAACATTTATCTTGTGTTTATTTTTTACTTCTGAAGCAGAGGCGCAAGAGGTAATTCCAACTTACGCCGATTATTTGACCGATAATTTATATTTGCTGCATCCATCCATGGCCGGGGCCTCAAATTACAATAAGGTCAGGCTTACGGCCAGGCAACAGTGGTTTGACGTAAGCGATGCCCCCAGCTTACAAACCCTGAGTATTCACGCCCGGGTGGGAGAAAAAATTGGTCTTGGTGCAATTGTTTTTAACGATAAGAACGGAAATTATTCCAAGCAGGGTGCTTATGCAACTTTTGCCTATCATTTGTTATTCTCAAGAAGTGAACTGGATTTAAATCAACTTTCCTTTGGGATAAACGCCGGAGTTATTCAGCATAGTCTGGACCAGAGCGGGTTTACAGGATTTGATCCGGTCATTGACGGCGGAAATACTTCAGATAAATATGCAAATATGGATGTGGGGATGTCCTATTATTATCTCAATTTTTTTGCACACCTCACTGCAAAAAATATTCTTTTGGTGAAACGCGATTTATTTTATTCCAATGGGATTGCCGGTAACCTTAGAAAATATCTTTTTTCAACCGGCTATGTTTTTAGTAAAGTAAATAGTCCCTGGAGTTTTGAGCCTTCGGTATTATTTCAAATGAGGGAGCAAACAGACGAAAAATCCATAGATGTCAACCTAAAAGCTTACAGGAATTTCGAAATTGGGGATCTTTGGGGAGGGATTTCATATAGGCGAAGTTTTGAAGGTGCCGAATATACTACGGATGGAGTAGCGGTTAAAAATCAACAATTACAGCATTTCACTTCCTTTGTGGGATTTGAATATAACCAGTTTCTTTTTGCCTATACCTATACGCATCAAATTAATTCCATTGTCATAAGCAATAATGGGTTTCATCAAATTACATTGGGATATAATTTTGGTAAAAACCGGGAGAGGTATGAATGTAAATGCCCTGCGATCAATTAAAAATCCAGATAAGAAACTTCCGGGTTATTCTTTTGCCCTTCAACCAACCTCTCCAAAACATGAGGATCAGCATTGCTAAAAAATTGATGAACTGGTTTTAAATGAGATTTATTGAGAAGCTCCAAATGTTCTAAAACATTTTTTGTTTGTCTTGCCACGGCTTCTCCTGAATCTATTATCGTAACTCCTTCCGGTAATATCTCCTTCAACTTTGGCAGTAAATAGGGGTAATGGCTGCAGCCTAGAACCAGGTAATCTATTTGTGCGGCCAACATGGGTTTTAAAAGGCTTCGCAACAAAAGATCCATCTCAGGGGTTTCTTGCTTCCCTTCTTCTATCAGCTTTACCAATCCTTTTCCTTCAACCTCTATAAGATTTATATTTTTTGAATATAATTCAGTGGTTTTTGCGAAAAGTTCGCTGGACAAGGTCCCTTTTGTGGCGAGGATTCCAATTGCTTTTGTCTGAGATTTTAATGCTGCCGGTTTTATCGCCGGCTCAATCCCAATAATGGGTACCTGATAATTTTCCCGAAGATATTTAATGGCATTGGTGGTGGCTGTATTACAGGCTACCACAATTATTTTGCAACCCATCTCCAGCAGCTTTTCGGTGTTTTTTTTACTGAGGGCGATTATTTTATTAACTGGTTTTTCGCCATAGGGCGCATTTTTGCT
>JAENXB010000419.1 GCA_016649785.1 Flavobacteriaceae bacterium | reverse complement strand
TTTAAAATTAACGAACAGGATAATTATTGAATTGGAAATTAGAAAAGGACTTGACAGAAGTGCCGAATGGAAGTGCAAGACTTTGCGAGCTTTGCGAAAACTTTGCGCCCTTTGCGGTTAAATTATGCATCTTACAAATTCCCAAAACAGAACAAAAAAAACAAATATGAAACACAAACTACCCCTTATCTTACTTTTATTGGCTTTTTCCGGAATAAATGCCCAACAGGTCGAATTTTCCGGATCTGTGAATGCTAAAGGCATCTTTTATTCTGACGATGAATCCCCGTTTTGGAACCACAGCAATCAACGTGGCCGCATAGACGAACTCACCAACTTTTCGGGCTGGATTACGGGCCTTGCAACTTATAAAATCAGTGAAAATGCCGGTTTTGAACTGGGACTTGGCGCATTATATCAGGATGGGTTTACAGATAAACTTCAGCTGGACGAATCCTATTTAGGTTTTCAGAATAACTGGCTCCTTGCTCATGTGGGAAGAAAACAGCAAGCCGAATTATATCGCGGATTAAGTGCGACCAATCAAAATATTCTCTGGTCCCTGAACGCCCGGCCGCTTCCCGGAATTAGTTTTCAAACCAAGCATCCAATTTATTTCTGGAAAAATGCGGGATTGGCTTTTGAGGCAAGCCTGGAAGAATTTATAACCGATGACGATCGATATGTAAAAGATACAAGGGTACACCATAAAAGTTTTCATTTGATCTATGATAAAATCCAAAATTTTGAGATCAAAGTTGGAGTTCAGCATTTTGCGCAATGGGCCGGTACTTCCCCGGAATTTGGAAAATTGGCCGGCACTTTTAGAGATTATATAGATGTGTTTACAGGGCGGGAAAGTAAAGAAGACATAACCGGAGGACAGGAAGTGAATGCCCTGGGGAACCAATTGGGAAGCTATGAAATTTATTTGACCACCTCCGTTTCAGATTATAAAGTTCAAATTATTTATAACCATTTGTTTGAAGACAAATCGGGAATGCTTTTGAGAAATACCCCAGATGGCCGATATGGAATTTACATTGAAGATCCCGAACCCGGAAAATGGGTAGATGCTTTTATG
>JAENXB010000144.1 GCA_016649785.1 Flavobacteriaceae bacterium | reverse complement strand
TAAATGAACTCTCCAACAAAACCAAACATGTGGTAGCCAGCTTTGGGGAAATTCTTTCATCTCTTATTATTGCTGAATATTTCAAGAATATTGGAGTTAATTCAAAATTTGTAGATTCCAGGGAATTGATCGTTTGTAAAAACACCAATGAAAAAATCCAGGTAAACTATGAAAAAACCAATAATAATATACAAAAATATTTTGCTGAAAATAGTGTGAGCCTTGTTGTTGCTCCCGGCTTTGTAGCAAAGAATGAGCAGCGGGTTCCGAGTACTCTTGGCCGTGGTGGCTCAGATTTTACCGCGGCGATTTTCGCAGGAGCACTTGATGTTGAGAGGTTGATGATCTATACCGATGTTGATGGGATGTACACCGCAAACCCCAGTATAGTTCCCCATGCATATCCACTTAAAAACATTTCCTATGAAGAGGCAATGGAACTTTCTCATTTTGGTGCGAAGGTGCTTTATCCGCCAACGCTTCAGCCATTATTGGATAAACATATCGAAATTCATATAAAAAATACCTTTAAACCGGAAGAAAGAGGAACAATAATTTCCAAATCCACTAAGGAAAATTTTAGATGGGTAACAGGGATCACTCATATTGATTCTATCAAATTATTGAATATTGAAGGAAGCGGAATGGTTGGAATATCTGGCTTTTCCAAACGGTTTTTTGATGTTTTGTTCCAGGAAAACATCAATGTGGTTTTGATAACTCAGGCATCCTCTGAACACAGTATTTGTATTGCGGTGAAAGATGATGAAGCCTATGCGGCAAAGGAAGCCCTGGATGAGGCTTTTGAAGTTGAGATACAAAACAAAAAAATTAAGCCGGTAGAAATTGAAGAAAATGTTGCAATTGTCGCACTGGTGGGCGATCGAATGAAAAGTCATCATGGTCTGAGCGGTAAAATGTTCAGTACCCTGGGGAATAACAACATCAACATCAGAGCTATTGCTCAGGGATCGTCAGAGCGCAATATCTCTACCGTTATTGCCAAGAAAGATGTAAAAAAAGCATTGAACACACTGCATGAACAATTTTTTGAGGTTCCTTCAAAGGAACTCAACCTTTTTATTACCGGAGTGGGAAATGTTGGTGGAAAACTAATAGACCAGTTAAAACATCAGGAAAGCTATTTGCTGGAAAAACTACGACTTAAAGTGAGGGTTATGGGACTTTCAAACTCCAGGAAAATGTGTTTTGATGAAAATGGTATTGATCTTGAAAATTGGAAGGAAACCCTGGAACAAGGGGAAAAAGCAGATCAGAATGGATTTTTTGAGAAAGTTAAAAATCTGAACCTGAGAAACAGCATTTTTGTTGATAATACGGCAAGTGCGGCGATTTCAGCCTGGTACAAGGAATATCTGGCAAATTCTATTTCGGTGGTAACCTGCAACAAAATTGCCTGTGCCGATGAATTTGTCAATTATCAAAAACTTCAGGATCTCACCCGGGAATATGGCGCATCTTTCTTATATGAAACCAATGTGGGAGCCGGTCTTCCTATTATAGATACGTTGAAAAACCTGGTAGCTTCAGGAGACAGGATCCAAAAAATACAGGCAGTACTTTCCGGAAGTTTAAATTTCGTTTTCAATAATTATGATGCCAGCGAGCCTTTCTACAAAATTGTTGAAAGAGCGATGAAGGAGGGTTATACAGAACCCGATCCAAAAATTGATCTAAGCGGAATTGATGTGTCCCGAAAGATCCTGATTTTAGCCCGTGAGAGCGGAATTCCAATGGAATTGGAGGATATTGAAAATGAAAGTTTTTTATCTGAGGAGAGTTTGAATACAACTACCAATGATGCATTTTTTGAACTTTTAAAGAAAGATGAAGCTGAATTTAAGGAATTGTATCAAAGCGCTGCTAAAAATAATACCCAGTTAAAATATGTGGCTCAGTTGGAAAATGGGAAGGCAAAAGTTGGATTGCAACAGGTTGGTCCAGAACATCCTTTTTATAATTTAAGCGGAAGTGATAACATAGTTTCATTCTTTACAAATCGATACAGTACGCAGCCGCTGGTTGTAAAAGGAGCAGGAGCGGGCGCCGATGTTACTGCCTCCGGAATTTTTGCTGACGTGATTAGAATAGGAAAAAAATAGAGGATGGAAGAACTTAGAATTTTTGCCCCGGCAACGGTAGCTAACCTTTCCTGCGGATTTGACGTTTTGGGCGCCTGCCTTGACAATGTAGGTGACCAAATGTTGCTTCGAAAAAATGATCTCAACCAAATAAGGATCACCAAAATTACCGGTCAGGAATTGCCCTTTGAAACCGATAAAAACGTAGCCGGGGTAGCTGTTAAGGCTTTATTGGAAAAATTGGGCACAAACCAGGGATTTGATATTGAAATTCACAAAAAAATAAAAGCCGGAAGTGGAATTGGAAGCAGTGCTGCAAGTTCTGCTGGAGCAGTATTTGCGGTCAATAAATTGATGGGTCAGCCTTTCACTTTAAAGGAACTTATTCCTTTTGCGATGGAAGGGGAGCGCCTGGCAAGCGGAAACGCACATGCCGATAATGTAGCTCCTGCATTACTTGGCGGATTTTGCCTGGTAAAAAGTTACCAGCCTCTGGAAATACTAAAACTTCCTTGCCCTCCCGAATTGAGAGTGGTGGTCTTACATCCCTTGATCGAGGTAAAAACCAAAGATTCAAGGGCTCTCATAAAATTAAATGTGAGCCTGCAAAAAGCAGTAAGCCAATGGGGCAACCTGGGCGCTTTTGTCAGTGCGCTTTATACAGAAGATTATGGGCTTCTCGGGAGAAGTTTGAAGGATGAAATTATAGAACCTGTCCGTTCAATTTTGATCCCATTCTTTGATGATCTTAAAGAAATCGCAATTAAAAACGGTGCTCTTGGTTTTGGAATTTCCGGATCAGGGCCTTCGGTGTACGCGATGTGTAAAGGCCAAAAATCTGCAGAAAAGGTAAAAGAAGCCATGCAGCTGTTTTATCAGGAAAAAGGGATAGATTTTGACCTACACCTTTCAAAAATAAATACTGACGGAATAAAAATTTTATAATGGAATATTTTAGTTTAAACAATAAAGCTCATACATCAACTTTTGAAAATGCCGTTTTAAAAGGATTGGCGCCAGACAAAGGCCTGTATTTTCCAAAGGATATAAAAAAGTTGCCGGATTCATTTTTTGAAGAGATCAAATCCCGATCAAAAACTGAAATTGCTTTTGAAGTCATAAAAAACTTTATAGGAAATGAGATCCCTGAAGCGGAGTTAAAGAAAATTATAGAAACCACACTGGATTTTGATTTTCCATTGGTAAAATTGAATAAAAACATCAGTATTCTGGAATTATTCCACGGCCCCACATTGGCTTTTAAAGATGTTGGCGCCAAATTTATGGCGGGAAGCCTGGGATATTTCATCAAAAAGGGGAATTTAGGAAAAGTTACGGTGCTTGTGGCTACTTCCGGCGATACCGGCGGTGCTGTTGCCAATGGTTTCCTTGGGGTTGAAGGAATTGATGTTGTAATACTTTATCCAAAAGGGAAAGTGAGTGAAATTCAGGAAAAACAGCTTACCACTTTAGGACAAAATATTACGGCATTAGAAGTTGTCGGAACCTTCGACGATTGCCAGGATATGGTAAAACAGGCTTTTCTGGATAAGGATATTCATCAAAAAATGCAATTAACTTCAGCCAATTCCATAAATGTCGCGCGCTGGTTGCCACAAATGTTCTATTACTTTTTTGCTTATCAACAATTAGTTGAAGAAAAGAAAAAGTTGGTATTTTCTGTGCCCAGTGGAAATTTCGGAAATATTTGCGCTGGCTTGTTGGCAAAAAAGATGGGATTGCCCATCAGTCATTTTGTGGCTTCCAGCAATGTAAATGATGTGGTGGGAAGATATCTGAAAACCGAAAAATATGAACCAAAGCCAAGCGTTCAAACTATCTCTAATGCTATGGATGTTGGTAACCCGAGTAATTTTATCAGGATCCAGGAACTTTTTCAAAATCAATTCGGGGATTTGAAAGAGCATTTGTCTTCTTATAGTTTTGATGATGAAGCGACAAAGGATGCCTTAAAAGAAGTCTATGAAAATACCGGTTATGTGATGGACCCGCACGGAGCGGTTGGATTTTTGGGATTAGGAACCTTTTTAAAAGAGAATCCGGAATACCACGGGA
The DNA here is from genome assembly GCA_016649785.1 of Flavobacteriaceae bacterium. GTDB lineage: Bacteria > Bacteroidota > Bacteroidia > Flavobacteriales > Flavobacteriaceae > Gillisia. The sequence goes on along the minus strand of JAENXB010000144.1, from coordinate 3,197 downwards.
CTTTTCTGGAAACGGCTCATCCTGTAAAATTTTTGGAAACCGTTGAAAATGTTATCGGAACGAAACTGGAAATCCCTGGATCTATTCGATCAATTCTCCAAAAAGAGAAGCAATCAATAGATATTGGGAATTATTCGGATCTAAAGGATTTTTTGATGCAGTAGAATTGAATTATAGCCCTGGCTGGGTTCCACACCCAGCCAGGTTTAAGTTCTAATATTTTGCTGAATCCCCTTCTTTAGGCAACGAATTTTTAATAAATTCCCTGATATCTTCATTTGCCTTTTTAAGGTCTTCGCTTCGCAAATACATCATATGTCCGCTTCTATAGCCTTTAAAGCTCAACCTATCCTTCATTTTTCCGCTTGGATCCAGTTGCCACATAGTATATTTTGCATTGAAATAGGTGGTAGCACCATCAAAATAACCGGATTGGATCATCACATCCAGATTGGGGTTTTGCGCCATCGCCTGGCGTAAATCCTCACCGGTATTATCGTCGCTGCGATCCCATGGATGAACAGGTCCAAACATATTGTACTTGATATCGGTTTTGAATTTTAATTCTTCCCGGAGATAATGATTGATCGCAGGAGTAAACGAATGCAACCAGGAAGTTAGTTCTGCATTATAATCCGGGGAATCCCCCGAAGTTTTGGAGTCGATCCCCAAATACCTGGAATCCAGCCGGCCAATGGTATATCCACCTTCTTCTCTCATTAACTCTTTCCAGAAATAGTGAAAGGGAACAGCGAGATTATTCTGAAGAAATACTTTTTCCGGGATCCCGGAATACAATGCCATTTGTGCTGCGATTTCCTGTTTTTTATCTTCAGGAATAAATCCGCCTTTCATCAAAACAGGAAGTAGGGAATTAATAGTGAAATTTTCAACCTCCGGAAGCAGTTCATCCAGATCTTTATTTTGTCGCGCCGGAGATAACCTTTTGTGGTACCAGGCGGCAGCGGCAAAATAAGGCAATCTGTTGGCGATTTCAACAGGACCATCGCGTTCTATGCCAATTTCAGTAGGAGAGACCAGGATTACGCCGTTGAGGTACATCCATTGGCTGTTTTGCAGTTCCAGTGCCAGGCCAGAAACCCTATTTGTACCATAACTTTCGCCTATCAGATATTTTGGTGACAGCCAACGGTTGTTACGGGTTACAAAAGTGTTTACCCATTCTGCCAAATATTTTATGTCGGCATTGGTTCCGAAGAAATCTTTTCTGTCTATAGTATCCTTTCCCTTATTGATAAGCCTGGAATAACCGGTATTCACAGGATTTACGTACACAATATCGGCCACATCCAAAATTGAATATGGATTTTCCTTAATTCCATAAGGTTGTATAGGGAAACCTTCATTGTCTATTTTTAAAATTCTTGGGCCGGTATAAGCAATATGCATCCAAACCGAAGCAGAGCCAGGCCCCCCGTTAAACGAGATCACTAATGGCCGATTTTCGGTATTTTTTATATCACTTCTTTTATAATACGTATAAAACAAACTTGCCACCGGAATACCAGCTTCGTTCCAAACCGGTTGAGTGCCTGTCTGGGCTGTATAGTTGATGTTAATTCCCTTGATGTTTACAGAGTGACCAGTAGTTACCATAGTATCTACCGGCAACTCAATCTTTTGAGCCATCGTTGAAAATGAGAAAAGTAAAATGAGAAGAAAGGAAAAGTGTTTCATTTAGAAAAATTTTGGAGATGTTGAGTTTTAATACTGAAAAATAGGATTAATTAGCGAAATGTGCAAGAGAATATAGAAAAGAGAGGAAAGAGGAAAGAGGAATAAGTGAGAAGTACGAAGTGCAAAGGAGGAAGTGAAAAAAAGATGATAAATATAAACGGAAAGATAAAGAAGTGAAAATGGAGTTGGGAGGAAATGGTTTTAAAAGAATTATTTTTTTTTAGTTGAATTCTGCACAGTTTTCTGAAGGGATGTGAACCCCGGCGGCTTGCTGATATACCAATGTAGCTCCCAAATGTCCAACATAAGCCAAATAAACGGAGCCAGTTATTAAAATAAGTACTATCAAAAAATTGACCAGTCGCTTTTTTAGCTGTACAAAGTCGAATAGGTATAGAAGATCAATTAAAAGGGCACCGGTAAATAACCAAACCATGATATAACCGGCATTTTCATGGTCTTTTAAAACGGTTGGATCACATAGAGTTCGCGCCACAATTCCATCGGCGAGATTCCCTGTGTAAATAGCTATCCATCCGGCAATTGTTCCCGTCGCCAATAAAATAGTTCCGGGGGCAGCAAGGAATTTTCCTTTTCCCCATAATGCAAAAATTTTAAAAAAAGTGCCCATAAGCAGTAAGGCTATGGGAAAATGAGCGAACAGAGGATGGTACACCTCTGTTCGCCAAAAATCTGGTAATTGCTCCATATTTATTCCAATATGCTTACTGAAACTGGATTTAATCGTTTCCCAACTTTTTCAATTTCAACTTCAACTTTTTGTCCTTCCATAAGTTCGGAAAATTGAACTGTTTCGCCATTTCTGGTTAAGGAAGTTTGGTCGGTAAAATAGAGTTCCAAAGTCTTGTCATCTGCAGTGGTCACATAAATTTCAGTTTTTTCAGGATTTATTTTTTTAATTGTTCCCTGATAGGTTCCGGATTCCACTGCAGTGGTGCTTTCGCCACAGGCGATAAATACCAGTGCAATTACAGCAAAAAATGCTATTAATTTTAGTTTCATAAGTTTGAATTTAAGTGTTTGGTTTTTGCATCACTTATTGTTAAGTAGATGCGCGTTTAACACTTAAAGTTATAAAATAAATTGATGATAAGGACCTATTTAAAGCGAAAGTATTTTATTAAGATTATTAATATTTGTTGGATTCCCAAAGAGATATAATAAGTCCCCCTGCTTAATAACGGTTTCCGGAGAAATTTCAGTTAAATAGTGTTTGTTTCTCTTGATTGCCAATACGGTAACCCCGTAATTCTTGCTGATTCCAGATTCCTGTATAGTTTTTTCTACCACCGAATTTGAACCCTGTTTAACACTTAGGGTTACAATTTCCTTATTAGGTATCACTGCTATCCGAAAGTTAGAAAATAAAAGTGTCTGAGAATCCCTTATTTTTGTTTTGAGAAAAAAAATAATCAAATGGGACTCTTCAGACGTATCAAAAATAACAAAAAGCCAGTACTTCGCCAAATTATAGATCT
>JAENXB010000273.1 GCA_016649785.1 Flavobacteriaceae bacterium | reverse complement strand
GATTATATTATTGACAAACTCAACACTGATGCCAATTTTAACGCGGGTGTAGCTGTTGTACAGCCTATTGCAGGTGGGATGGTAGAAATGTTGAACGAACAGGACGGATTGTATACCTTGTTTATGAAAGGAGTAAAAAAAGGAAAGGAAATTCAGGAGAAACGACTTATATCCAGTATTCAAAAAGGGATTAATCCTTATTTAGATTATAATGCCTATTTAGAATTGGCCAAAGAAGATGAACTTGGATTTTTAATCTCAAACACCACTGAAGCTGGGATTTCCTTCAATGAAAATGATACGCTTAAAGGCTATCCCCATAGTAGTTTTCCCGCCAAGGTTACGGCATTATTATATGAGCGCTTTAAACATTTTAATGGGGCGACAGATAAGGGCCTTTGCATTATTCCCTGTGAACTTATTGACCAAAATGGCAATATCCTCAAAAATATTATTTTACGCTACGCCGAACTTTGGAATCTGGAGGTGAACTTTGTAAAGTGGATAGAAAATTCTAACAGCTTTCACAATACCTTGGTAGACCGCATAGTTCCTGGATATCCCAGGGACGAAATAGAAGAATACCAAAATCAGTTGGAATATGAAGACAGGCTTATTGTAACGGCCGAAATATTTTTTCTTTGGGTAATTGAAGGTGATAACAGGTTGAAAAATAAAATCCCTTTTAATAAAATTGATGACGATGTGTTGATTGTTGACGATATTGAGCCTTACCGAACCAGGAAAGTTCGTATCCTGAATGGTGCACATACCACGATGGTTCCTTTTTCCCTGCTTTATGGTAATGAAACCGTAAAGGAAACTATTGATAATTCCTTTACAGGAGCTTTTGTGGAAAAAGCGGTGTTTGAGGAAATAAACGCAACCCTGGATTTATCAGAAGAAGAATTAACATATTATTCAGAAGAGGTTTTTGACCGTTTTAGAAATCCGTTTATCAAACATCAGTTATCGAGTATCGCACTGAATTCTATTTCGAAGTTTAAAGTAAGGGTTCTGCCCAGTCTTTTGACCTATCAAAAGAAATACGACAAACTTCCTTTACATCTCACCTTTGCATTTGCCTGTCTGATTCGTTTTTACAAAGGAGAATGGAATGGGGAAAGTCTACCAGTTCAGGATGACAAAGCTGTTCTGGAAACCTTAAAGGAGATATGGGAATTGCACAGTTATCATGAAATAGCCCAACAAGTACTTCAAAATACTGGTTTTTGGGATACAGATTTAACCCAATTACCTGAATTACAGGAGCAAATTGCTTTGGCGCTGGAGCTTATTGAAAGCAAGGGAATAGAAAAAGGCTTTAAAGATTTTGTGGTTAGAGTTGAATAATTTCAACAAAAAAACAATAAATATTGACGATTATGAGAAGTAAATTGATAAAAGTGCACCCGGATGACAATGTAGCGATTGCGTTGGTGGATTTAAGAAAAGGGGAATCAATAAGTTTTGAAGGAGAGGAAGTTCTTGTTTTGTCTGATACTCAGGCAAAACATAAAATCACAATGGTGGATTTGGCTCCCGCTGATAAAATTTATATGTATGGAGTGTTGGTAGGAAAAGCGACTACTTCCATTGAACGAGGGGGTGTTTTAACTGTTGATAATATTAAACATCAAAGCAATCCAACTTTTGAGAAGACGGAAACCACCGCCTGGAATGCCCCGGATATTTCTAAGTGGAAAGACCGTACATTTATGGGATATCATAGACCGGACGGACAGGTTGGAACAGCAAATACCTGGCTCTTTTTCCCGTTGGTCTTCTGTGAAAACAGGAATATAGAGTTTCTAAAAGAAGTTTTTGAAAAGGAACTCAACTTTCAAAAACCCAATCCTCAGCGCCACTTATTGCGGAACTTAATCAATAATAAGAGTCCGGTGGAGGATTTAGTTGCTGAAACTGAGAATAAGGACATCTTCGAAAATATAAAAGTGAAATTCATCACGCATCAGGGTGGCTGTGGTGGAATCCGTCAGGACTCGCTATCACTGGCCCGTTTATTGGCCGGATATGTGAATAATCCTAACGTTGCAGGTGCTACGGTGCTGAGTTTAGGTTGCCAAAATCTTCAGATAGATATATTTAAAAAGGCATTAAAATCGATTAATCCGGATATTCAAAAGCCTGTTCTTATTTATGAACAACAAAAAATGGGAACGGTAGATGAAATGATGGCAATTATTATTAAAGAATCCTACGAAGGAATCAAAAAAGCAAATGAAGCTAAACGAACTCCGGCTCCTCTCTCAAAATTAAAACTGGGCTTGGAATGCGGTGGTTCCGATGGTTTTTCCGGGATTTCAGCAAATCCTTCCCTTGGTTATGCCTCAGATTTGCTTTCGGCATTAAAAGGCTCACCCATACTTTCGGAATTTCCTGAATTATGCGGGATTGAACAAGAACTTGTAAACCGTTGTGTAGATGACAAAACGGCGAACAGGTTTATGGAACTTACCAAGGCTTACGAGAAAGCAGCAATTGCTTCCGGTTCTGGCTTTGATATGAATCCTTCTCCGGGAAACATAAAAGACGGGTTGATTACCGATGCTATGAAATCGGCTGGAGCAGCTAAAAAAGGAGGAACTTCTCCCATAGAAGATGTTTTGGATTATGGGGAATATGTAACTAAACCTGGGTTAAACCTGTTATGCACCCCGGGAAATGACGTTGAAAGCACCACCGCGATGGTAGGTTCCGGAGCTAATGTTGTAGTATTTACCACCGGATTGGGAACTCCTACCGGAAATCCGATTGCACCCGTTATAAAAGTAGCTTCCAACACGATCTTAGCAGAAACCATGCCCGATATTATAGACATTGATAGTGGACCGGTAGTTAGGGGAGAAAAGACCATTGAGGAAATGGGAGGGGAGATTTTAGAATTTATAATTCAGGTGGCCAGCGGGAATGTGAAATCCAAAGCAGATCAACTAAACCAAAATGATTTTATTCCCTGGAAACGAGGGGTTTCATTATAAGCTTAAATTCCTGTTAGAAGAATCTCGTATATAAAGTTCGGGAGCCAACACTACCTTTTTTTCAATGGTAATTGTTCGGCTCCCTTTTATTT
>JAENXB010000331.1 GCA_016649785.1 Flavobacteriaceae bacterium | reverse complement strand
GTCTACACTTTTACCGTTGCTTTCCATAATTGCCTGTTGCAGGTAGGAAGGCAGTTTCTGTAAATATTGGGTATAAGGGATTACCGCTTCGCTTTCAGCCTTGAAAAAATTGTTGTACCAAATGCTCAATAAGGCAAGTTGTACAGGGATATTCTGGCTGAAGGCTTCATTTTTAAAATGAAGGTCCATTTGGTGAGCCCCTTTTAATAATTCGTCAAATTGATTGAAGCCAACGGCCAGGCTAATGGATAAACCAACCGCGCTCCAAAGTGAAAATCTACCGCCAACCCAGTCCCACATAGGAAAAATATTATCTGGGTCAATACCAAATTCCTGAACATTCGCAATATTGCTGGAAACTGCCACAAAATGTTTGGACACAGCCTCAACCGGCGCTTTCTTTTTAAACCAGGCCCTGGCAGTATTGGAATTGGTTAGGGTTTCTTGCGTGGTGAAGGTTTTTGATACAATTACAAACAAGGTAGTTTCGGGATTTAGGTCCTTCAGGATTTCATGTACGTGATCTCCGTCCACATTTGAAATATAGTGTAGGTTTAAGTGGTATTTGTAAAATTTTAAAGCTTCGGTAACCATTGCCGGACCTAGATCTGAACCTCCAATGCCTATATTTACCACATCGGTAAAAGGCAGGCCGGTATATCCCAATTTTGTCCCTTCAATTACCGAATTTGAAAACTTTTTGATTTTCTCTTTTGCCTGGTAAACCTCAGGCATGACGTTTTTCCCATCTACCAAAATCTCTTCATCTTCAGATGTTCTTAATGCTGTATGAAGCACAGGCCTGTTTTCGGTTTGATTGATGGCTTCCCCTTTATAATAGGATTGAATTGCCTCTGAAAGACCACATTCATCCGCCAATTCAATCAGAATTTTTTGAGTTTCTTCGGTGATCCTGTTTTTGCTCAAATCCAGATAAAAATCCTCCCAGTGAAGTGTAAGTTCATTCGCTCTTGCAGGGTTTTCAGCAAAAAGCCGCTTCATTTCCAAATCCTTGATTTCTTCGAAATGCCTATTTAATTTCTCCCAGGCTTTGGTTTTGGTTGGGTTTATATTTTTCATCTGTAGTGTATTTTTGTTTTCTTGATCTTCTATTGATTTATCGGAAGTCTTATTTTAAAGGACGATTCTAAAATCCTTGCGCTTTGTTCTAAAATTATTTTTTCAATTCTTTAGAACTCACATTTAGTAAAACCTGTTCAACAGTGGTTTTCGTATTTATATTTTTTTAAATGGGATTTTGTCCAATTCCAATTTGACAGGTTCTATGGATGCAAAATAATTATCTTTTAATTTATCGGCAATAGGTTCTGCAGCGGGAAGATTTTGCCGGAATGGATCCACCTGTTTTCCGTGAACCCAAAACCTGTAACAAACATGGGGCCCGGTTGCAAGGCCTGTACTACCGACAAATCCAATCACATCTCCTTGTTTTACCCGCTGCCCTACCCTTACATTTCTTTTGGACATATGGAGATATTGGGTAGTATAAGTTCCATTGTGTTTTACTTTTACATAATTCCCGTTCCCACCGGTATATCCGGAGGCTATTACAGTTCCGTTGGCGGTAGACCAAATAGGGGTGCCCTGAGGCGCTGCATAATCTGTTCCTTTATGGGCTTTCCAGCGCTTTTGCACCGGATGGTATCTGTTCCCTGAATATCTGGAAGAAATACGACTAAAATTTAAAGGAGCTTTTAAAAAGAAACTCTCCAGGGGCCTGGCCTTTTCATCGTAAAAACTGAGATCACCGGATTCGGGATCTACCATATAATTGAAGGCGTAGTAAGGTTTTTTCTGATGGACAAAAACAGCGCCTTCAATACTTTCAATTCCGGCATAAATGGTATCGTTAATATATTTCTCGGTATATACCATTTTAAATTGGTCGCCTTTTTGAAGTTTCCAAAAATCGATGCTCCATTGGTAAATATTGCTTAACCTGTAAGATAAGAGTAGGCTTAGGCCCTGGCTTTCCATAGATTCAGAAAGGTTACTTACAATTACTCCTGAAACGGTCCTTCTTTTAATGCTTACCG
>JAENXB010000249.1 GCA_016649785.1 Flavobacteriaceae bacterium | reverse complement strand
TAATCCTATTGGTAAGTCACAGTTACACTAGCTGTTCCGGAATAATTTCCTTCAACCTGATCAGCAACAACATGTAGGGTAGCACCAACATTTAAATTTTGGTCTGCACCAGTCCCTGTTGGAGTTACACCTGCATCATGTATAAAAGTATCAACGGTCATTGTTTTAGTACCTGTAGCAGTAGAACCATTTGTTAAAGTTATTGATGGAATAAAAGTTACATCGTAAACATAACCATCAGAAGCATTTACAACAAAAGTGGATGCAGAAACAGCTGTTCCTACGATTTCAGTTACACCCGTGACACTTCTCAATCCAGCGGTTGATATAGCAACCGTTCCAGCTGTACCCTTTAAAATCTTTCCAAAGTTCAATGTAGTTCCATCAGCAATTGTTATAGCACTAACAATAGAAGCGGATGCAGTAGCTGTTCCATTGTCAGTATTTTGAGCAAAAGTAGTCCCAGCGATAAGAGCGAATAAGATAAAAGTAATTTTTTTCATTTTAAGTAGGTATTTAGGTTGTTTGGGTTTGTCATATTGACATGACAAATATGCCTGCAATAAGTGTTACCTCAAAAATTTTTCGATGAACTCTCTAAATACTCGTTATAGTGCACTTTTTGGCTTAAAATTCATCGGTGAGATGCTCAAAAAATACTTATTTGGCTATTTGGGGTACAGGAATTTCTTACAATAAGGGAGGAAAAGCAGAGATTAATTGTAATTAACGGTGATATTGAAGCCGCCCGGACTGGTGTAATTGCCGGAGGTTTGATTTGGGTTTATGTCAAGACTTGCTCCCACGCGAAGGGTTTGGGAACCATCTGCCAAAGAACCTTCGTCTTTCAAACTGCTCGTAAAATCCCGGATGATGATATTATCTGTACCATTTGTAAGAACGTGGTCAGAATTCGGTAATGTAATAGAATAGGTATATCCCGCCTGCCCGGTAACCTCAAAAGTAGCGGCGGAAACAGTGTTTCCATCTGTCAGTTCAACACCGCCCTGACTTATGCGGGTATTGTCCGGGCTAAGAATAACCGCACCTCCTGATTTTGCATCCAGATTGGCGAAATTCATATTGGCAGTATTGGTAATTCCTATGGGTTGGATGATGGTGACCGAAGCTGTAAAAGTAGCTGTTGCCTGTGCCATTCCTTCAGTAGAGAAGGAAAGGATAATTAAACTGAATATGAGAAGCAGCCGTTTCATCTTTTTTTAACCGATTTTGTGTTACCGGTTTTCTAAAGGTAGGAAACTTATTCAGACAATCGACGAAAAGCATTGTTTAATCGATGAAATACACGTTTCGGGAAAAAAATTCAAAGTTGAAAAGTGGAAAGTGGAAAGAAATCTGCGTTCCGATAGCTATCGGAAGCGGGAAAAATATTTTATAATCCTTCAACTTATCTTTAAACGGTCAACTCTATTCAGGACTCTACACTCTACAAACCCCAAACCCAAACAGAAAACTTTTTTTAAAACGATCCCAGGGCGATAGCGACCATATCTTTAAATGATTTTTCCCTATCCCCGGAAGATAAATGTTCTCCGGTAACCAAAGAATCTGAAATTGTGAGAATTGCCAGGGCATTTACATTGTGTTTTGCTGCGATGGTGTACAATCCTGCCGCTTCCATTTCTACGCAAAGCACCCCGAATTCCGCCCATTTTTTAAAGGCTTCGGGATCATCTTCATAAAATTCATCTGATGACAGTATATTGCCCGCCTTAATGGGAATAGAATTTTCTTTGGCATATAATGCGGCTTTCATAAAAAGCTCAAAATTTGCGGTAGGGGCAAAGTCGGAATTTACAAACCTGGAATTATTAATGCCGGAGGTGGAAGAAGCGGACATGGCGATCACAATGTCCCGCAGATTTACATTCTTTTGATAGGAACCGGCAGAGCCCACCCTTATCAGGTTTTTAACCCCGTAATTTGTAATAAGCTCGTGGCAATAAATTAATGTGGAAGGAATTCCCATTCCCGTGCCTTGTACAGAAACCCGTTTGCCTTTATAGGTGCCGGTAAATCCGAGCATTCCGCGGACTTTATTATAACACACCGCATCCTCAAGAAAAGTTTCCGCGATCCATTTGGCCCGTAAGGGATCCCCCGGCAGTAAAACAGATTCGGCAATTTCCCCTTTATTGGCTTGTATATGTGTGCTCATTTATAATTGTTTTGAAGTTACCAACTCTATTCCGGAAGAGGTTCCCAATCTGCTCACTCCCAATTCTATATATTCCAGGGCAGTTTTTAGATCCCGGATCCCTCCTGAAGCTTTTATTTTTAGTTTATCGCCAACTTCGGCTTTCATAAGTTTTACATCTTCAATTGTGGCGCCGCCGGTTCCGAAACCGGTAGAGGTTTTTACAAAATCGGCAGCAGCATTTAAAGCAGCGCGACAGGCCATTTTTTTCTCTTCATTTGTGAGATAACAGGTTTCAATAATAACTTTAAGCACCTGCTTTCCAATGGCTTTTTTAATGGCTGTAATTTCATCTTCCACAAGATCGGCTTGCCCGGCTTTGAGTAACCCAATATTGATAACCATATCAATTTCATCGGCCCCGTCGGCAACACATTGAATTGCCTCCGCAATTTTTGATTCCGTACTCATAGCTCCCAGGGGAAAACCTATCACAGCTGCGATTTTAACCTCGCTGTTTTTTAATTCGGTTTTTGCCAGCTTAACGTAAGATCCATTAACACAAACAGCATAAAATTTAAACTGAATCGCCTCTTCACAGAGTTGTACAATATCCTTTGGTGTAGCCGTGGCCTTTAAAATGGTATGGTCTATATATTGATTTAATTGCATTTTTTAAATTTTGATTCCAGATCAAAACTAAACAATCTAAAGATGAAATTTGAAGATTCTCATCAATTATTGATTGTATAAAAGTAATTCGAATTAATGGAGTAGGAGAAACCAGATTTTATAAAAGTCCTATGCTTCAATTAAAGCCACAGGTTTCCAGAATGAACTAATAATTCCCCGTTCATTTTAGATAAAGGAAAGAGGAAATTATGAAGGCTTTTGGCAAAAACATACCATCAGTTAAAAACAGAGCTAATCTTTGTCTGACATGGGGTGATCTTCATACCAATCGTCAAAAGTCTTGTCAGTGGTGTATTTATCCGTGAGTACTTTATAGACGGTATATATCAAAAGTACCTGCCCCAAAAAAGTAAGAAAAAAAATCAAACCGAATGGGAAATTCAATTCAGCCATAATAGTTAGCACGACTAATAAAAGGCTTGTTGCCAAGACCAATTTTATCGCGGTATTTTTCATTTTTGTATAAAAATTAAAAAATATTTGTGATATACTCTCTTAAGCTTTAGCCAAAAATAAAGGAAGCAGCCTTAAAGTATTGTGAAATATCTGGAATAGAGCATTCGTGTTATTCCAACAGAAAAAGGTTTAAATAGAGCCTGAATAGTTGAGAAAGACCGGCTTTGGAAAAATTTTAATTTTTTCTGAATCAATCTGATTAAATTCTGCGTTAATCTGCGGACTTTATCTGCGGGATCTTCTATGTTGTATTACAAGTTTCAGATCATAATTTTTCATTAAATTTATTCTATAAACCTCAAGAGGAATTGAGCTCTGCTGGAGAGCAACTCAACAGCAATAGGGTTTATGATGGTGAATACACCGGCCCCTTTTC
>JAENXB010000228.1 GCA_016649785.1 Flavobacteriaceae bacterium | reverse complement strand
GATGTCTTTGATCATTTTAATAAGCTCATTAACGGTCAGGTTGCCCGGGAAATTTGCTATTTGTGGCAGATAATCGATATCCTTTCGATATTTCCAGCTATTTTTCACCGATTTTCCATCCAGTTTAATGGTGCCTGAGTTGGGAATTACCATTCCTAAAACACTTTTTATTAAGGTGGTTTTTCCAGATCCGTTAGGGCCTAAAACGGCAAATATTCCACCCCGCTGAATGTCCAGATCAATCCCCTGTAAAACCTGGTTTGTACCAAACTTTTTATATAAATCCTTTATTTCAATCATGTTTTATTGCTTTCATTCGGGGGAAATTGTCAAACAAATTATCCGGGGTAAATACAGGGGATACTTTTTCAGAAAAATCTATGATATCTATAAAAAGGCTCCTGAGCAAGATAATAGTCTCCGGGGTTCGGTTTACAATATAGGAAAACAATTTTACAGGCCTGTAAGGCACATCTCCTATTCCGTTTTTATCTAAATCGTAGCCAGTATAGCTGCTCCAATAATTGTTTTCAAACACATTGTCATTAAGTCTGCTGTTATATGAAATATCAAAGGAATTACTTAAAAAGTTGTTGTTAATAAAGGAATTTGTATAACAAGCTCCCCGGACCTGTACAGCCCATCCATTGCTTTTAAAATCATTGTTTTTATAAATAATCCTATTGGAGCCTTCAACAGTTATACCGATTGTATTTTCTTCGAAGGTATTTCCTGTAATCTCAGCATCGTTGATCTCTTTTAAAAGCAATCCATAAGATGATGTTCCCCAGTTTTTTTTGAAGGTATTGTTATGCATCTTAATTTGTTTTGAGAACATGACCGCAACCCCGGCTCCATTGTTTTCAAAGGTATTATTTGTATAATCATCATTGTTGGAAAACATAAAATGCAATCCGTACCGAACGTTATTGGAACTTAGGTTATTGTTAATTGTAATAGAATCTGAAAATTCAAGGTAAATGCCATCCCGCACATACTTAACAATGTTTTGTTCCACCTCAATATTTCTGCAATACCAAAGTTGAATCCCATTTCCTGAATTGTATTCCTCTACCGCATCGCCAATAATTTTATTGTTGAATACCCTGCCGTCCCTGGATTTTTCCAGGTAGATGCCAAAAAACAATTTTTCCAATCTCACATTTTGAATTAAAAAATTCTTGCTTTTCACCACCCTTATCGCTGCATAATCTGCCGTATAACTGGTGCCTACATTTATAATGGAAAGCCCATCAACGGTTACATTATCTGCTGTTATTGTAATAATTTCACCTTTATTTTCGCCATCAATCACCGGGTTACCTTCACCCAAAAGGGTTAAAGGTTTGTCTATGACAATATTTACCTCTTTGTAAGTGCCTTTTTTTATAAGTAAGGTATCGGATGGGGAGGCGATGGAAACTCCTTGCTTGATGGATGTAACTTCACAGGAAGAACAAACTGTTATGGTCTTTGCCTGGAGAGCCATTCCAAAAATCAGGGTTATTATAAAAAGTGTTGTGGTTTTATGAAACATGGTTTTATTAAATGCCTTAAAAAATAATACAGAAAACTCGTAAAAGTAATGGAAAACTATTAGTTTCTGTAAACCTTTTATTTTTAATGAATCATTTGTTAAAATAATCCAATATTTCTTCCCAGGTATATAATTTGCCTTCGTATTTCATTTTTGTTTTATCTGCAGCTTCTTTGGTATGAAAAGCTGAAAGATAGGCGCCCATAGGGCTTGGAATATTTTTACTGATTAGATAGGTAGCCTTGGTGGCGTCTATTAGCTCACCGGGATTCATAAAATCGGTTACCAGGTAAAGTTCCGGGTTGACATTCTTATTTTCCCTTAGGTAATTTAACATACACTCTATCGCGTCAAATTTATAGGCTTTGCCCTTATCGGTAACAATTTGTGCAGCGTGTTGGTGATCTACAATAGTCATTGTGCAATAATGACAAGCATCTTCACCATAATTGATAGGTTGAGGGCTAATATTACAGGCTAATAAAAATAAAACCGGCAGGAACAAAAAAACGAATTGTTTTTTCATGGCATATTCTATTATAGGATTCTTATTTAAGATTTTTGTTTCTGTGACTTTTTACCTACAAAATAGGCTATTAATGTTAGCAACATTCCGGCAAACATCATATAGGCCCCAAGTCTGGGATAGGAATGTGCCGTAAAATTCAATATTTTTTTAGAACCTAAAAGAGGAGGTTCATAAGTAAGCGGAGTACCATCCAGGTTAGTCATTTTCATTATCGCATTGGGATCCAGATCTGTACCATATTCGATTAGCCAGGAATTAAAATCATACATTCCCAAAACGCCAAGAATAGTCATTAAAATAAACCAGCCTAAAAACCAGTGATAACTTATTTTGCCAAAAAAACCCAGAAATCCTATTAAGACACCCAGAAATGCCATCCCGCCAATTACAAGTGGAAAAGTTCTGAACTCCCACATCTGTTCCGGTTTGGGAATTGTCTTCATCCCTATATAATGGTTTAACCCATCTATATTTTGTATATCAAATTCGCTAACCCCTTTAATACCATTTATAAATATATTCATTCCTAATGGATCTGGGTATTGCGGGGCACCCAACATAATGTTCCATAAGGGAAATTTAAATAATCCCAAAAGTAACAATGAGCCCAAAATCATTAATAATCCGGCTTTTTTCATCTTTGTATAATTTTTTTAAATAAGGCGGGAGTAATTTATTACTCCCGCCCTTTTTGTATTTATGATTTACAGAAGTCAAGGATTAAAATTTTTCTTCTGTAATCAAAAGAAATTATTCGCCTAAACTCGAGGTTAAAGGAACGTTTGATCCTGCAGGGGAAACCCTTACATATCCTGACATTTCCTGGTGTAAGGCAGAACAAAAATCTGTACAATAGAATGGCCAAACGCCTACTTTTGTAGGTTCCCATAAAAGGGTTTCGGTTGCTCCCGGCATGATCAATAATTCTGGATTATGTCCACCAATAATTGCAAAACCGTGAGGAACATCAAAATCCTGCTCGAAGTTTGTAATGTGGAAATAAACTTTATCACCAACTTTTACGCCTTCAATATTATCTGGGGTAAAGTGGCTTCGGATCATGCTCATATAAACATGCACTTCATTTCCATTGCGTTCCACTCTGGCTTCCTGGGTAGTTTTGATCGCATATTTATGCTCGTTTTCACTCAGTTTAAATATCTTCCTGGAATTTTTCGCTATAATATCCGCTGGAATACCGGCGGCGTAATGAGGTTCCCCAATGGTTGGGAAATCAAGTAATAACTCCATTTTATCACCTGTAATATCAAAAAGCTGCGCAGATTGCGTAACCTCCGGACCTGTAGGTAAGAACCGGTCTTTGGTAATCTTATTTAAAGACAATAAGTATTTTCCATATGGATCTCTTGAATTTCCTCCGGGAATCATTACGTGACCTACAGAATAGTAGACAGGTTTTCTATCCAATACTTCCCAGGTTCCCAATTTCCATTTCACTACCTCAGAGGAGATAAAGAAAGATGTATAACCATTTCCTTCCCCGTCAAATTCTGTATGTAATGGGCCTAAACCGGCTTGATTAACAGTACCTGCCAAAACATCTTCAAATTTCAAGATTGGGATTCCATAGGCTTCCCCGTCAAATTTTTTGTTATTAATTGCATCCATCATTTTGGTAAAGGAGTGTACCGTTAAATTGGCAGACAATTTACCGTTACCTATTATATATTCACCGGAAGGATCTACATCAACTCCGTGTGGAGATTTAGGAGTAGGTAAGAAATATACCAAACCGGGTAGTTCTGAAGCATCCAACACCTTCACTTCTTTTAACATAGTAGAGGTAGCGCTATGGGTTTCATCACTATAAACGTTATGGGCATAATTTGCAGGCATGGTTTTAAACTTACCTGCTTTGATATATTCTTCAGCTTTCTTCCAGTTAACGGCAGCAATAAAATCTTTATCATTTTGGGAAGCATTTACTTCCAATAATGAATTTGCTTCTTCGGTATTATAAGTGGTAAAGAAAAACCAGCCGTGTGATTTATCTCTTCCGGGATGTGCAAGGTCATAATCAAAACCGGGCATTAATATTTGAAATGCTAATTCCATACCTCCATTTTCGGGATCTACACTAACAAAGGACAAAGCACCCTTAAATTTTCCCTTATAATCTTTAATGGACATATCCCTTTGTGGGATTGGAACAGAAAAACGTGTACCTGCCACAACGTATT
>JAENXB010000335.1 GCA_016649785.1 Flavobacteriaceae bacterium | reverse complement strand
GCATGGTCATGGACGGGCATACCGGAATTGAGCATAACATTCCCGTTGCCCCGGTTTACAAAGATGTTCTCACCTTATGGGAAAACAGCAATTCCGGCTACACTCCTACCCTGATCGTGAATTACGGCGGAATTAACGGGGAATATTACTGGTATGAAAGATCCAATGTTTGGGAAAATGAAAAACTGCTGAATTTCACTCCGAGATTTATTATAGATTCCCGTTCCCGGCACAGAACTATGATTCCGGAAGAAGAATATCAGAATGGACCTGTACTTGTTTCCCAAACTGCAAAAGCGCTTTCAGATGCCGGAGTAAAGGTCAACCTGGGTGCTCACGGACAATTGCAAGGCCTTGGCGCGCATTGGGAATTATGGTTGCTTCAAATGGGCGGAATGAGCAATATGGAAGCCCTGCAGGCGGCAACCATTAATGGCGCTCATTATTTGGGAATGGACAAGGAAATAGGATCCCTGGAAACAGGAAAACTTGCCGACCTGATCGTGCTGGATAAAAATCCTTTGGAAGATATTCATAATTCTAACACGATTATTTATACAATGGTGAACGGCAGATTATATGATTCTGAAACCATGAATGAAATTGGAAACCATCCAAAAGAACGCGGCAAATTTTACTGGGAAAATAATAAATATAACCAGGCATTCCCGTGGCACGAAAGCAATCAGAGTTTTACCGCTCCGGGTTGTTCCTGCCAGGCAACTCATAATTAATAACAGGAATCACAGAATGCCGGAATTGGTTGTTTTTGGAACTTTTTGAGAACAACCGATTTCTGTTTTTCTATAAAATATTTTTTCAATTGTCTCAACAATCAATTGAACCCGTTATCAAAAAATGTTTTTAATTAGTATGACAGATGAAAATTAAAAATCCTTTTAAATCAATGCCAATCGATGAGGAACTTATGAGAGAACATCTGGCGCTGGAACGCACAAAACTGGCCAATGAACGCACCCTGCTTTCCTATACGCAGGCTGCTCTTTATTTTTTGCTGGGTGGTCTTGCTTTATTCCAACTTAAGGAATATGTAGAATTGAGGTATATTGGGTACCTTGCGCTGGTTTTTTCTGTGTTGTTCTTCATTATAGGAATTTGGCGCTATATCGCCCTCAACCGGAAAATGAAAAAACTTTTGCGCCCGCGTAAAAACCTGGTCACAGAAGAAAAAAAGGAAGAAAACCCCCTGTAGAAAATAAATGTCGTGCTGCAAACCATAGTTCATTATTTTCTTCATTTTATCGCTATTGGGGCAATTGCTTACTGGTATGATAAGGAGCACTGGAAACTAAATTGGCTTATTTTACTGGCTACAATGTTAGTGGACGCTGATCATATTTTCGCAACCCCTTTATTTGATCCCAATCGTTGCGGGATAGGTTTTCATCCCTTGCATTCTGAAGCGGCTATCATGGTTTACATTCTTGGTGTTGCATTTGTCAGGCATAAAATTTTCAGACTGATATTTATCGGCCTGTTATTCCATATGCTCACAGATTTTATCGATTGTTTGTGGATGTTTTCTCACTGTGAGGAATGTTATTTTTCTTCGGAAATATATAAGTGGTTTAATGTTTCAGGTTAAGGGTTCAAGGTTTGTGGTTTGTGGTTTGTGGTTTGTGGTTTGTGGTTTGTCCATTGTCCATAGCCTATATAGCATTGACCTCTTTTAGTTGAATGTTAAGATATATTTATTGCTTTTTTCCGCGAAAATCTGCGGTTTGGATCTGCGATCCCGATAGAAATCGGGAGCGGGAAACTTTTTTTACAAGTGAAGCTTGGAAGATTTTGATCATGGGATTGGATCCTGAACAAAAAAATCCGCCAGGGAATTGCTTCCCGGACGGATCTTTTGACTAATTAAAAAAAACTTATTTATTAAAATGCTCGCTTTCTTCTTCCGTCAGCAACCTGGATTGGATAAGAAATCGCTTTCCCAAAGGAATTTCAAGTG
>JAENXB010000210.1 GCA_016649785.1 Flavobacteriaceae bacterium | reverse complement strand
GAGGAAATCAGTGAAAAGGACATAGAAGATGTGGCGGTAAGTTCTACAAAGATCAGGACAGCCTTGCAGGCCGGAGAAGTTGAAAAAGCCAATACCTATTTGCAGCATCCATTTGTCCTGACCGGAACAGTGGTAAAAGGCAAAGAATTAGGAAAAAAATTAGGGTTTCCCACGGCTAATCTAAAAATTGAAGAAGACTACAAATTGATCCCTAAAAAAGGCGTTTATGTGGTGCGTTCCAAAATTGATGACAAGCTTGTTTACGGGATGATGAGTATTGGCACCAATCCAACGGTAGGTGGAACAGAAAAAACCATTGAAACCAATTTCTTTATGCCGGAAATGGATTTATACGGAAAAAAATTGCAAATTGAAATGTTTACAAGGATCCGGGACGAAAAGAATTTTAATTCGGTAGAGGATTTAAAAGCAGCATTAAAACAGGATAAAGCTTTTTCTGAACGATTCATCAAAGATAACTATGCTTAACAAGTGGTTATTTACCCAAATTGACAACAGCGCCCTGGTGGTGTTTCGGATCATTTTTGGGTTATTGATCGCAATTGAAGCTATTGGCGCAATATTTACGGGCTGGATTCGCAGCAGCCTTATCGAGCCACAGGAAACCTTTAATTTTATAGGATTTGATTTTTTACAACCCCTTCCCGGCAACGGGATGTTGTATTATTATGCCCTGATGGGACTTTTTGGGATCCTGGTAATGCTAGGTTATAAATACCGCATCAGCATAATTGCCTATACAATTATGTGGTCAGGAGTTTACCTGATGCAAAAATCATCTTACAACAACCATTATTATTTATTGATGTTATTGTGCATCATAATGTCCTTTCTTCCCGCCAATAGGTTTGCAGCTATAGATTCCAGGAATAATCCTTCCCTGCGATCCATTTACATGCCGCGTTGGGTGTGGCTGGTCATTGTATTGCAAATGTGGATAGTCTATACCTATGCCGCCGTGGCCAAATTATATCCCGACTGGCTGAATGGCAGTTTTCCTTCAGTTTTAATGAAAACCAAACAGCATTATTGGTTGGTAGGCGAATTCCTTCAGCAGCAATGGGTACATTATTCAATTGCCTCCTTCGGGTTATTATTCGATTTATTGATCATTCCCTTATTGCTGTGGCAAAAAACACGAATTTTTGCTTTTGTGGCCGCGGTATTTTTTCACCTGTTCAACAGTTTTATTTTTCATATTGGGATTTTTCCATACCTGGCGTTGGCAATTACACTTTTCTTTTTCCCTTCAGAAAAAATTAATAAGTGGTTCCTTCGGAATAAAAAGGAATATTACAACCTGAATGAAATTATAATTCCTTCTTTCCGAAAACCATTATTGGTGCTTTTATCCGGTTGGTTTATCGTGCAGATCGCATTGCCGCTCCGGCATCATTTCTTTCAGGATAATGTATTGTGGACAGAGGAAGGCCATCGCCTTAGCTGGCGGATGATGTTGCGCAGCAAAAGCGGCCGATGCGACTTTAAAGTTGTGAAAGCAGGCTCCCGGGATACCATATATGTTGATAAAAGTCACTATTTAAGCCAAAAACAATTGGGGTCGATCAATTCAAAACCCGACCTGATTTGGCAGTTTGCGCAACGCCTTAAAAAGGAATATGCTGAGGAAGGCAAAAATGTACAGGTTTTTGTCAATGCCAAAGTGAGTGTAAATGGGAGGTCTTTTCAACAATTTATCGATCCAAAGGTGGACCTGGCAGGGGAAAAATGGCATCATTTTAAACATCACCACTGGATATTACCTTCAAAATTAGACTGATATTATTACAGGCTTTCGTTACATTTGTCGCTTATAATAAATTATTTGGCCAAATGTTACAAGTAAGCAATATCAGAGCGCATAAAGAAGCCTATATACAGGCTTTCAAAAAAAGGAATTTCGATGCTGAAAACATCCTGAACGATGTTTTGAAACTCGATGAAACCCGCCGCTCTACCCAAGCTCAATTGGATGAAACCTTGGCCGAATCCAATCAGCTGTCCAAAGAGATCGGGACCATGTTTAAAAACGGGGAACATCAAAAAGCAGGTATTTTAAAAGGGAAATCGGCTAAACTGAAGGAGACTTCAAAAGCCTTTTCTGATGAATTGAACACTACCATCCAGGAGCTGGACAAACTTTTATATACCATTCCCAATGTGCCTCATGATTTGGTTCCTTCCGGTTCCACTGAAGCTGATAATGTGGAGATCTTTAAAGAAGGGGATATTCCCGTTCTTCCCGAAGGTTCCCTGCCACACTGGGAACTGGCAAAAAAATACGACATCATAGATTTTGAACTGGGCAACAAAATTACCGGCGCCGGATTTCCTGTTTATAAGGGAAAAGGAGCTAGAATTCAACGCGCGCTTATCGCTTACTTTCTGGATAAGGCGGCAAATTCCGGATACAACGAATACCAGTTACCGCTTTTGGTGAATGAAGCATCTGGTTTTGGCACCGGACAATTACCAGATAAAGAAGGGCAAATGTACCATGTGGGAATGGACGATCTGTATCTGATCCCAACCGCTGAGGTTCCAATGACCAATATGTTCAGGGATCAAATGCTAAATGAAAATGAACTGCCCATTACCTGTACAGGCTATACGCCTTGTTTTAGACGTGAAGCAGGCTCTTACGGCGCCCATGTTCGTGGGTTGAACCGTTTGCACCAATTTGATAAAGTGGAACTGGTACGCATAGAAAAACCTGAAAATTCCTATGCAGCCCTGGACAAAATGGTAGAGCACATCAAAGATTTGTTGCGGGAACTAAAATTGCCATACAGGATCCTTCGCTTATGTGGAGGCGATCTTGGGTTCACTGCAGCATTGACCTTCGATTTTGAGGTTTTTTCCACCGCGCAGGATCGTTGGTTGGAAATAAGCTCAGTTTCAAATTTCGAAACTTTCCAAGCGAACCGCTTAAAACTCAGGTACAAAGATAAAGATGGGAATAAGCAATTAGTTCATACTTTAAACGGAAGTGCCCTGGCTTTGCCCCGTGTATTGGCAGGAATCCTTGAGAATTACCAAACTCCTGAGGGAATCAAGATCCCCGATGTATTGATACCTTATACTGGTTTTGATATCATAAATTAGTGAAGGGTGCCCCGAAGGGTCGGGGGTGAAGAAAATTAGAGGTTAGAAGTCCGAAGTAAGAAAAGACGGAAGACGGAAGACAGAAGTCCGAAGTAAAAAATAATTATTTCACGTAAGGCCGCAAAGTTGGGATTCGAAAATTGGAATTTGAGTTTGTCTCCATTCTTTTTTCCCTTCTCTTTTTTTGCGCTCTTTGCGTTTTTTTTCTTGGCGCGCTTTGCGAGAAACCGGGAAAAGAGGAAAAATTATTAGAAGTACGAATTAAATAAAAAGTTGGAAGACCGAAGAACTGAGGTGAGTAAGTGGAATTTTAAACTACAAACTTTGAACCTTGAATTTTTATTATCTTTATTACATGCGTTGTTTCATATATATAGCCTTCTGTTTATTAGCCAGTTCCGGTCTCTCTGCGCAGACTGAGCAATTGGCGCAAAATTATCTGGAACAAGGAGAATATGAAAAAGCCCTGAATACTTACAGGGATCTGTTAAAAGAAAACCCCGGAAATTTCAATATTTTCTTCGGAATGATCACTTCTTATCAGCAATTGGAAGATTTCCAGTCTGCTGAAACTTTACTGCTTGAGAAACTGAACAATTGGGCAAATAGCCCGAATATCCTGATTGAATTAGGACACAATTCAGAATTGCAAAAAAAAACCGAGCTCGCTCAAAAATACTATGAGCAGGCCCTGGAAGCTTTGGAAAGCAAACCTATTCACACCTATTCCATAGCCCAGGGTTTTGAAAAATACAGCCTTTTGGATTACGCTGTCCGTGCTTATCAGATTGGCATCAAATTCAATCCCGAAATGAAGTACGATCTTCCCCTGGCCAGAATTTATGGGGAACAGGGAAAACTGGAGGAAATGTTCAGGTCTTACCTGAATTTGATAGATAAGGATCCGGAAATAAGATTTAACCTTATCAGGGAATTTGAGCGTTATATTCTTGAAGACGCTTCCAATCCCGCCAATTTGGTGCTTAGAAAATTATTGTTGCAGCGGCTTCAGCAAAATCAGGGCTTGATCTATAACGAACTTTTGGGCTGGTTGTTTGTGCAGCAAAAGGAATTTGACAAGGCATTTGCACAGGAAAAAGCCATTTACAGGCGAAATGAGCAGGATTTACAGCCTATTATTCAACTAACTGTGGTCACAAGATCCGGGGGAGATATTAAAACAGCCAAAGAGATCCTCTCTTTTATAATTGAAGAAAGCCCTTCAGAAAACATTCTTTTACAGGCAAATCAATTGTTGATGGGGATGAAGATAGATATTGCAGGGAAATTGGATTTCGGAGAGATCGATAAAGATTTTCAGGCGTTGTTTCAGCAATTCGGCACCGGTATGGAAACCTTGGAATTGCAAATGGATTACGCCAATTTTCTGGCTTTTAAACAGGGACAGATCCAGCCGGCTTTAGATTTACTGCAGGAACTTTCAGGTAAAACCACCACTAATTTTGAACTCGCCAGTATTAAAATGTTACTTGCCGATATTTTGGTGCTGGATCAAAAATTTAACCAGGCGCTTATTTATTATTCACAGATCCAGAACCTGGTAAAAAATAATGAAGTTGCACAGGAAGCCCGG
>JAENXB010000118.1 GCA_016649785.1 Flavobacteriaceae bacterium | reverse complement strand
CCGGAGCGTTAAATTAGTTATTTTGATTTGTGGTTAATTAATAATTCCACATATCCTGCTCAAAATTGCGGATTTGTTCTTTGATACGTTCCGATTCCAGAAGCTGCATGAAAGCGTTAGCGGTTATATAATCATTGACTCCCCTATCTCCCTGCACGTTGTCCTCCTTGTAAATTACGGCGTTAAATCTTCTGGCATTAAGCAAATGGTCAAATGAGATTGACTGTGACGTATTGGCGCCATTAAAAGCTTCTGCTTCAAACAAAACTTCCCTCGCATCGGGAAACCATACCCAAAATAATTCTACCAGATCCGGTTCTTCGTCGTCAATAAAGTTTACATCGGGAGCAACAGGGGCAATTCCCAATAACCTGTATTTTAATTCGGCCTGACGTTTGTCAAAATACCAATATCCGCGAATGTGATACATGGAAATATCGGCAGAGGTGATATCCCTTCTATCAATATATTGTTGATCGATCTCTTCTCCGGCATTGTATTGTTCTACCCCCAAATCGGTAGTATCCACTTTAGAAATGGCTGCACTTATATCTTTAAGCGTACGTTTTTCATTAAAGTAAGAATCGGCATAAATATTTTTGATCTTCCCGCTTTTAATGCCGATCATTAAAACATCGTATAGCGATCTCCTGTTGGAGCCGATATTGTTGGTGTCGATTGGATAGTATAATGGAAAATTCACACGTTCATCCAGATCGATGATCTCCCAGGTATTCTTTGACCACAAAACATCGCGTTCGTCCACATAACCATAAGGCAATGGTTTATCCTTCTTCTGCACTTCTAATACTGCATCAGATAATTTTCCAATATCATCAGGTGATTTGGCATTCAAAATATTTGTTTGCCCGTATGACGATACGGCAAATAAAAATCCGAATACACCAATCAAAAATTGATTCCACTTCATTTTGTACTGAATTTATTAGTTAGTTAACTCCACAAATACCGGAGATACTTTTTTAAGTTTATATCCTGAATTTGTTGCCAATTGGGCATCTATATCGAATATCTGCACGGTCTCTCCTCTTCCTGCACGTCTTAAAGCCGCCTTTGCCGCGGCATCAAGCGTATTTCCCCTCACCTGTATGGTTGGCTGTCCGGAAACCTTGAAACTAAAGCCTGTAACACGCAAGGCAAGGTCGAAATCAAAATCGGGCAGTGTTGCTCCAATATTTGATATTTCAAGGCTATTGCGTTGCATCTTAGCCGAGCCATCTTCCCCACGAATGGTTCCAACGGGTCTTGGAATATCTTTTATTCTAAACATTTTACTGTCTGAAACAGTTTCGCCTCCGGGCAATTTCCCGGTTACATTAATTGTCACTTCACGGGCTTGCATAGTTGTTACGTCCATAATGTAATTTCCCGCACCACTTGAAGGTGAAAGACCCGGAGCGCTGGCAGAAACACTTCCTACCCCTGGAATGGAAATGGTCATCGGGTTTTTTACCCCACGATAAACCACGTTCATTTTATCTGCGGAGATCACTGCCGCATTTGGCTTTGGAATTACGGCAAATGAACTGGTAACCGGTATCTTTACTATTGAATCCCCTTCTTTGAACTGAATTTCACCTATAATTTTTTGTTCTCCCACATTTCCTGCAGGGAAATTCAATTCTACCTGGCCGGCCTGATTACTTTCAACCTTTTTCCCATTAATGATCACGTTGTCAAATTTCAGGGTTTTGTCCACCCGTCCTAAAACAACCTTACCTTTAAAATTCTCTCCACTAAAAAATGCTGTTTTTTCCGGAACTACAATTGCTTCATAATTTGTTAGCGATACGTCGCTTTGTAACTGACCTGAAAACATAGCCGATAAAATCTCGCCTTGAACAGATTTTACATCAGACTGGATTTGAGTCATTTTTGTAATGGATGCTATTAAGGGAAATCCCTCATAGTGATACTTCAGCCATTCAATATTTGCTCCTTCCCTTTTAATGTCTTCGGTAGAAAAATCGGTTTTCAACTTTTGAGCTATTGCCGGATAATCATCACCAATGATTGCAATTACACCTTCGCGGTATGCAACAACTTGATTGACAAACTCTTCTCCTTGCGGGCTAACTCGGCCACTTTGAAAGAACATTTCGTCAAGATTATGAGAGTTGTCCATAATCTCATAATTTTTTTTGTCTTCCTGCTTGATTAACAGTTCGCTTTTTAAGTTTTCAAGATAGTTATTGAAATTAACCGAAAGAGCTTCTACATTCTCAGCCTTGGCTTTTAACGGTGCGTATTTTTTAGGTTGTTCTGTTACTTTCTCATCCAGCCCAAGCATAAAAGCCTGATTACGGTTTGTAGTTTGAACATTAGATTCAGTTAATTTTTCATTCATCAGGCCAAAAGCGGTAAGCACCTCTTTTGACATATTTAAAGCCAACATTGCAATGAAAACCAGATACATCAGGTTTATCATCTTCTGTCTTGGTGATTGTTTTCCAGACGCCATGTTTAATTAGTTTAGTTACTTAATAAATTCAATAGTCATTACAACTAAATAATTATGATCTTCCGTTCATAGCGCTCAACATTCCACCGTAAACTCCGTTAAGTGAGGAAAGGCTGGTTGCCATGGAACTCATTTGTTCTTTAAGTTTTCCGGCGTTCTCTGCTATTTCGTGATTTATTTCAACTTGTCTTGAGGAAGATTCTACCTGAACTTTATACAAATTGTTCAAAGTTTCCAGTTGAGCGGCGGCGAAAGTAAGTTCTTCACTGTATTTTCTTTGGGAAGCCATGGCATCTACCGTAGGAGATATAGATTTTGCGGCACCTTCAAAATTTCTGATACTTTCACCCAGACTATTCATCAGGCTGGCATCAATTCTGGCATCCTTTAGCATTTCATCCAGTTTTTTAGATAAGATGGCTTCGGAATCTTTATTTTCTTCAATTAGGGCTTTTTCCCTTTCTGATGCCGGACCACCGGCCAATTCAGGATATACCAGGGACCAATCCAAATCATCGTCTACCGGTTCAAAAGCAGAGTATGCAAATACCAGGGCTTCGGTTATTAAACCAGCAATTAGCATTGCGTTTCCAAAGGGCCAGTGCATGATTTTAAAAAGGGCACCTAATATCACCACAGATGCACCTAAACCGTACACCATATTAGTTATTTTCTTCGTAGTTCTTGCGTTTGCCATAATGAAAGGTTATTTGTTTATAGTTGGTTAGTTAATTAGGTTATTTAGTGTTTGGATAATTTATTTAGGGGGTTGATTTAAGGTAACATCTGTTCCAAGATAATCCTGCACAGTTCTAAAGCCTATATAGCTTCGGGCTGAATCTGAATATTCGTAATCCCGGGTGCTAACCTGAAGGAAATATGCAACATCTTTCCAGGAACCACCACGAACAACTTTGCGCATATCGTCTTCATTGTTAACTGTTGGGTTCATAGAGGACATGTATTCATAAGCTGCAGCATCGTAAGAGGAATTCACCCATTCTGAAACATTCCCGGCCATATTGTACAAGTTGTAATCATTAGGCTCATAAGACTTCGCTTCTACGGTATACAAAGCCTGATCGGCTGCATAATCCCCTCTTAAAGGTTTGAAATTGGCCATAAAACAACCCCGGTCGTTCTTGGCATAAGGTCCTCCCCAGGGATAGGTTGCAGATTGCAATCCTCCACGGGCGGCATATTCCCATTCCGCCTCGGTTGGCAATCTGTAAGCCGGAACATCATGGGTTCCTTTTTCTTTTCTGAATGCATTGTGATAAAGCGTTCTCCACTGGGTGAATGCTTTGGCTTGCTTCCAGGAAACACCTACTACCGGATAATCATCAAAAGCGGAATGCCAATAATAATCATTGTGCATTGGCTCGTTATAGGAATAATTAAAATCCTTGATCCACACAGCGGTATCAGGATATACGGCAACTTCTTCAGTAATAATAAAATCGCTTCTCTTTTGGGTTTTGGAGTGTGCGGCCTTTTGAATATCCATCCATCGATACTTAAAATTCAGTTTTTTAACATCAATGGTACGCTGCCCGTTATAGGATTCTTCCAAAGGAATATACATTGAATCCATTACCCTGGCATAAGCTTCATCCGGATATTCCCGTGTATCCCAGATAATATCGATGTCTTTATTTAATTTTCTTCCTTCATAATCCTCAGAAAATGACGTGTAATTGTCGTACATATATTTTTCATATACCGTCATATTCTCAGGATCGGAATCTAAAAAGGCATATTCCCCAATTCCTTCGCCACCGGCTTCTGCGCCTTCAAAATCGGCTTCAATAGCAAGCCTCATCCTAACGATGGAATCCCTTACCCAGTTTGTAAACTGGCGATATTCTGAATTTGTGATTTCAGTTTCATCCATATAAAAAGTACGCACCGTTACTGTTTTTGGAGGGGCATTTTTCATGTCGGCGATATCATCATCAGCTTTCCCCATTATAAATGCGCCACCCGGAACCAATGTCATACCATAAGGCTTCTCAGGATTCCACTTTTTCCCTTTTGCACCTACCAGTTGCCCGCGATCGCCGCGACTACAACCGGCAATAATTGCAAGAATAGCAATAAGCGAAATAAATTTCTTCATAATTTTTCTCAGGTTATGACATATTTGATTGAATCAGTAAACGTATTTAAATATTTTTTAAAAAACAAAAGTTTAATAAAAAATACTGTTAATCTTATATATGCCTGTATATTTTTAAATTTCGTTCTTTCGCTTGGTTTTATACCATCGCTCGGGGATTACCTGGTTGCAAGCCTCCAGATAATCTTCATAGCTGCAAGGTAATAACGTATGCCTTTTTAATTTAGTATTGGAATTTGAAATAAATGGGATTTCAATCCACCATCTTCCGCTAATTGGGCTTTTAAAAAACACCAGCACATCATCGTCTATGGGGACCTGATATTTTATAAATTCTCTTTTAGCTGAAATAGTATTTTCATTTGTCCGGTAATTCACTCCCTCGATAAAATACCACAGCATTTGAGCAATCAGCATATTGCCGGCTTTGGGATAGTCTGAAGTATATTCATAGATCCCGAAAGAGGAAACCTTATCGCTAATCCCGGCATAACGGGCCAGGGCGCAAATTTCCTTTCCGTCAAAACCATTGGGAGAGAAGTGGTTGGTCCCGCCTATTGCGGCAGCAGTTATGCTTCCCAAATCCAGCCCTACCAAATTGGCATTGCGCATTACAGGCTCTACCAAACTGATATTACTGTTGATCTCACCTAACCTGTACGCATCAAAAAACAGGCGTTCCATCAATTTAATTTCCTCCTGTGAATTGAAATATGTCTGGTATCCAACACTGGAATAATTGAATAAATTATAAGGCTTGTTCACAACTATTTTCCCCACGTAAGACCTATTGCTGATTGGTTCTTCCGCATCTCCCAAATCGAACCGGCTATCTATATTAACCAGGTTCACCATCTGCTCCAACCTGTCGTAGGCACGATATTGCGCATAGATCAAATCCTGGCTTCCACCGAGAATCACAGGAATAATCCTTTTTTTTATCAAGGCAGAAACCAATGTTTGCAACGCAAAATAGGTGTCTTCTACAGTTTCTCCTTTTTGGATATCTCCCAAATCGGCAAGCTTTAAATTCCAATTTCCGGGAAAAAGATTGTAAAAGAATCTCCTGATATTATTGAAATTTAAAAAATCGTCATCTTGATCATGATCCAGGCGATTTTCGGTTACCCCAACAATCGCTATCTCAATATTTTCAAGATTGGGAATTCCGGAATTTATTGTGTGAATTTTAATCTGACTTCCCAGGGTATGTTCCCCCTGGAACGAAATTTCTTCGATTAAAACTTCATCTACGGGGCTTAAAAATTCGAAATCCATCAATTACTTCTTTTTAGGAGTAGTTTTTTTAACTGAAGTTTTCTTTGCCGCGGTTGTTTTTTTGGCTGCGGTTTTCTTTGCAGCCGGTTTCTTAGCGGCAGGCTTCTTTTTAGCAGGTTTCTTTTTAGCAGGTTTCTTTTCTTCTATAATTGCTTTCACTTCTTCTAAACTCAACTTCTCCGCATCAACTGTTTTTGGCAGCTCAATTTTTGTTTTCCCCTTGAGGATATTAAAACGGCCCCAGCGCGCTTTTTCAACACGGATGCCTTCATCTTCCCAATTGTGAATCACTTTATCTATCTCCTTTTTTATCTTATCTTCAATTAATTCCTCAATATCCCCATCGCTCAGATCGTCGAAATCGTATTTTTTGTTTACGTTGATAAACAGGTTGTTCCACTTTAAAAAGGGACCAAATCTACCCACGCCTTTTTGAACCGGCATCCCTTTATATTCATAAATTGGGGCATCGGCTTTCTCCTTTGCTTCAATAAGTTCAAGGGCACGTTCAAAATCTACGCTAAGCGGATCTTCACCTTTATCCAAAGAGACATATTTACTGCCGTATCGAACATAAGGACCAAATCGACCGTTATTGACCTCAACTTTTTCTCCTTCGTATTCCCCAATTTCCTTAGGAAGCTGAAATAAATTCATCGCTTCTTCATAAGTGATGGTTTCCAGAGATTGATCAGGGCTCAGACCTGCAAAACGAGGCTTTTCATCATCTTCCACAGAACCTATCTGCACCATTGGTCCAAATTTTCCCAAACGCACGCTTACGGGTTTTCCGGTTTCCGGGTCTTTCCCCAAAATGCGTTCTCCCACTTCCCTTTCGGCATTTTCGGCAACGTCCAAAACCTGAGGGTGAAATTCAGAATAAAAATCCCGCATCATTTTGGTCCATTCTTCATTTCCTTCGGCGATATCATCAAAACTTTGTTCGACTTTGGCCGTGAAATTATAATCCAGAATATTGGAGAAATGATTGACAAGGAAATCGTTTACCACAGTTCCTACTGCAGTGGGCACTAATTTTCCCTTATCACTTCCCACCGTTTCGGTGAGTTGTTTTTCAGTGAGTTTATCACTCTTTAAAACAAGTTGTGAATAATTGCGCTCAGTTCCGTCTACCGAACCTTTTTCTACATAATTCCTGTTTTGAATAGTGGAAATTGTAGGAGCATAAGTAGATGGACGGCCTATTCCAAGTTCTTCCAGTTTTTTCACCAAAGAAGCTTCGGTATATCTGTAAGGCGGCCTTGTAAACCTTTCGGTTGCGGTTATGTAATTGTTAATGAGAGGTTCATTTACTTTTAAGGCAGGCAACATTCCTTCCTGTTCTTCATCTTCTTCGTCACTTCCTTCCAAATAAACCTTTAGGAATCCGTCAAATATAAGTACCTCCCCGGAAGCCGTAAAATTTTCCTTATGCTTATCTGCTGAAATCTTAACATTGGTGCGCTCTAGGTTAGCTTCACTCATTTGAGACGCGATGGAGCGTTTCCATATCAATTCATATAAACGCTGCTCATCGCGATCAGCCTTTACGCTATGATTTTCAAAATGCGTTGGCCGAATGGCTTCGTGAGCTTCCTGCGCTCCTTTTGACTTTCCGGTAAACTGCCTTGATTTTGAGTATTTATTACCATAGGCTTTTAAGATCTCTTCTTTGGCTCCCTTCCTGGCATCTTCCGATAGGCTAACGCTATCGGTCCTCATATAAGTGATATGCCCCGCCTCATAAAGGCGTTGCGCCATGGTCATGGTTTTACTTACCGAAAAATACAATTTCCTGGCAGCTTCCTGTTGTAAGGTAGAAGTTGTAAACGGAGGTGCAGGCGATTTCTTTGCGGGTTTGGTAGATAGATCTGCAACTTTAAATTTTGCCTGAATATTTTTCTGAAGGAATTTTTCTGCCTCTTCTTTTGTTTCGAAATTCTTAGGCAACTTCGCTTTGAAGGATTTTCCGTCCTCATTGGTGAATTCAGCGTCTATTCTATAGGAAGCTTCCGATTTAAATTCGTTGATTTCCCGTTCGCGCTCCACGATCAACCTCACAGAAACCGATTGTACCCTGCCGGCAGAGAGGCCTCCTTTTACTTTTCGCCATAAAATAGGAGATAGTTCGTATCCCACCAGCCTGTCCAGAACCCTTCGGGCCTGTTGGGCGTTCACTAAATTATAATTTATATCCCGTGGATTGTCTATAGCCTTTAGAATGGCAGATTTTGTAATCTCGTGAAAAACGATGCGTTTGGTCTTGTCTTTAGTTAAATGAAGTTCTTCTGAAAGATGCCAGGCAATGGCCTCTCCCTCCCGGTCCTCATCACTTGCCAGCCATACCATTTCGGCATCCTTGGCTAAGCGCTTCAGCTTTTTTACCACGTCCTGTTTATCTTTTGAGACGATATATTTAGGAGTAAAATCCCCTTCGGTATCAACTCCCAATTCCTTGGTGGGCAAGTCGGCAATATGTCCAAAACTGGACATTACCGTATAGTCTTTCCCTAAAAATTTCTCGATGGTTTTCGCCTTTGCCGGAGACTCCACGATCACTAAATTCTTTGCCATAAATCTGTTTTTTCTTGCTGCAAAAGTAGAGCAATTTTTAAATATGCCGATTTTATTTATAGAAAATGAACTTTTTCTTTTAAAGTGAATACTTAAAATCCTTTCTACAGCAAGAAATTTTATGTAAATTTTTTCAATATGTCACTTGGAAATATATGTTATAATGAGTTAATTTGTATAAAATACAGGATATGATCAAATCAACTTTTCTCACCCTAGATGAGGTTGCCCAAAATTTGAAAGTTACCAGGCAGACGGTATCAAAATATATTAACCCACATTGCAGCCCAAATGTTAAAAAATGATCTAAAAGTGTTAAAAAAAGGGTGGTTTTAGGGGTAGATTGGGGGAAAAAGCGTTGAAACGCCCTGTTTTCGTTACGTTTTGATTTGTAGTACACAGGGGGGTG
>JAENXB010000298.1 GCA_016649785.1 Flavobacteriaceae bacterium | reverse complement strand
TTTCAGCCTGCATTACATACCACATTTCATTTTTTCCAAATGAATTATGGCGCTCTTTAGCCAAGTCATTACCGGGATGCACCTGAATGGATAAAGGCGTTTTGGCGTCAATGAACTTAATGAGCAATGGAAAATCTTCCCCAAAAAGAGCATATACACGATTTCCAACAAAATCACCCTTAAACTCTTTAATAAGTTGTTTTAAGGTTTGGCCTTTCAAATCACCTTCGGCTACGCCAGTTTCATTGTCTTTTACGTCGGAAATTTCCCATTATTCACCAATATTCTTCTCCTCGTAATTTTTATTTAAAACTGTTTTCAACTTATCACCTCCCCAAATACGATAGCTGTACACAGGTTGAAATTTTAGGGGATATAATTCCATATTATTTATTATTTTATTATGATTTAATTCCTTTTACAATTAAGTATCCGTTTGGCAAAATAGTCTTTTTTCCTGCCAATACTTTCTCATTTTGATTTAAGGCGATTTTTACGGGAATTTCACTAAAATTAAAGTAACATTTTATCCTATCTCCTTTATATTCCCTGATAAAAAGTATACAATCATTTGAGATGGATAATTCTTCATAGTCACCATACTGAAAAACGGGTTCCGTATTTCGTAATGCAATGAGTTTTTTATAATTGTTCAATAAAGAATTTTCCTGTTTGCTTAAAGTTGCCACATTTAAATTGGTATAATTTTCATGAACTTTTATCCAAGGCTGACTATTAGAAAAACCTGCAAATGGAGAGTCGTCCCACTGCATTGGGCTTCTTGATTTGTCTCTATTGTGCTCATTTCCAATTTTTAAAGCTTCCGTTACGGAACTCCCGTTTTCTAAGGCCAATTTATAATGTGTGCGGCCTTGAATATCCTTGATTTCTTCCATAGCGTTGGATTCAATGTTTTCCATACCAATTTCCTCTCCATAATATATAAAAGGAATTCCTTTGGCAGTAAGCATCAGTGCTGCCAAAGATTCGGCTTTTTTAGGATTTTTATCCGCCAAGCGGTTCATAAGGCGCGGCATGTCATGACTTCCGAAAAACAGGGTTGGGTAATTGCCCATATTGCTTTCCATACTTTGCATTTCCTCAAAAATACGTTGTGCAGAAAATTCCGGAATACTTCCAAAATTGAAATTAAAAACCACATCCAACAATTCCGTTCCCTGATATTGTTTCAGCACTTCAATTTTATCGCTTCCTATTTCACCAACAATAAATCGGTTGTCAAATTCATCGACTGTTTTTCGTATCATTTTCATGGCATCCTTTACCCCTTTTTGATTGATGTCATTTAGGTGATTTTGCTTTCCGTTTTCATCGGTCGGATTGTCGGTTGTGATGCCGTCCGTAGTCAAAAAATTTATGACATCCAGCCGAAAACCATCGACACCCAATTCCAGCCAAAATCTTAAAACGTCCTTAATTTCTTCCACAACTTTTGGATTTCCCCAATTAAGGTCGGCCATTTTTACATCGAACTTGTGGCAGTAATATTGGTTGGTATTCTTATCAAATTCCCAGGCCGATCCGCCAAAAAAAGATTCCCAATTGTTGGGATTGTCTTTCCAGATATAATAATCCCTATACGGATTGTCTTTTGATTTTTTCGACTCCTGAAACCATTTTGAATCGGTTGAAGTATGATTTACCACCAAATCCATAATGACCTTGATTTTTCTTTTATGCGCTTCCTTTAAGAAAATCTTAAAATCATCCAATGATCCGTAAGTTGGGTCAACGGCATAATAATCTGACACATCATACCCATTGTCAACTTTTGGCGATTTAAGGAAAGGCGTTAACCAAACACCTTTAATTCCCAGGTTTTCGATATAATCCAATTTTGCTGTCAATCCCTTAAAATCGCTAAAACCATTGCCATCGCTATCCTGATAACTGGGCATATAAATTTCATAGAAAACGGTTTCTTTCCACCACACGCTTTCATTATTGGCATTTTCTTTGGTGCTGCAAGACAGCATTGTAGCTAACAACAAAATTATTAGAGCCGCGTTGAAGTGTTGCAAGTATTTCATTTAATAATGATTTCAGAAAGGCTACAAACACAGTTTGTATTTAACTGCTATTTTTTATAATCAGGATCCATTTCCGGCACGCGAAGACCGGCTACTTCATTGGCCATCAAAATAAATACGTTCCAGCACAAACCGCGGGTAGAAGGCCACCAGGAATCGGTTGTGGTCCATTTTGTAGGAATAAATTCTTTGGAATAAGGCCATTTTGGATTGAGATTTATTTCAGCCCAAGCCCTGTTTTCCATAAGTGCCACTGCCTTTTTCCAACCATGTCGTTTTCCAACTGCATAAGCGCTATATTCAGCCCGCATCCAACTTCCGCCATTGTAATAAACGCCGTCTCTCGCGCCATCCTTATAGTTAGCTGCCCCAAATTCCCCAAAAGGCTGATATTCAGGACTTAAATAAGCATATCCTTTTTCGTCTGCCGTTAAACGGATACACACAGGCGCCGTTGTGCCATATTCAGGATGGGGAGAATTTGAAACTTTATTCAGTATTGGGATTTGCTCCAAATGATTGATGACCATTTCATCTGTTAAAATAGGTTTGTTAAACAACCAGAGCGCAAAAAATTCAGGTTCCAAATCTGTCAGGGAAATGATATCCGGGAAATTTCTATCGAACAACATATGTTTTCTTTCTTTATCATAAAAATTTCGATAGGCTGCTTCCGCTTTTTCAATATAGGCGTCTGAGATGTCATAACCCAACTCTTTA
>JAENXB010000218.1 GCA_016649785.1 Flavobacteriaceae bacterium | reverse complement strand
ATTTCGAAATGAGCCTGTCATTACAATCCCGATTTTTGGATCGGGAGTAGCAATCCAAATAAAAATTAATCCTTGAAGCATCCTGGATCCAAATTTAAAATCGCTTGCTCGAAATGACTCCCCAGGTCATTTCGAGCAAGCGATTTTAAATTTGGATCCAGGATGCTTCAAGGATTAATTTTTATTTGGATTGCTACTCCCGATCCAAAAATCGGGATTGTAATGACAGGCTCATTTCGAAATGACTTTTTTTACATACCAACTGACCAAACAACAATGGAGCGTAATCTAAAAAACTCCGGGGGAAATTGTTACAAAATTCTAACTAAGAAAATAAAATAATACGGATTATTTAATTAATTTTGTACGTATAGACTTTTATGATGGATACAAAATTGACTTTGAAACTAAACCAGGAAATAATTGAAAGGGCAAAAAAATATGCTTCTAATCAGAAACTTAGTTTGTCAAGGATTGTAGAAGCTTATTTACAAACATTGACAAGTGACAAGAAAAATAGTGATTTTGAAATTTCCCCATTTGTAAAAAGTATGGCTACAGGAACAAAAATTCCTGCTGATCTGGACTCTAAAAAAGAATATTCCGATCATTTAATGGAGAAGTATAAATGAGAAGATTATTTATTGATACCAATATAATCCTTGATTTACTTGGAGAAAGTGATTTGTTTTATGAAGCAGCGGCGAAACTGGCTACCCTGGCAGATAAAGGAATAGTTACTTTGGTTGTATCCCCTATCTCGTTAGCCACGGTAAATTATTTTCTGTCAAAATTTGAGACAGCTCAAATTGCCCTGGAAAAACTGAGGAAATTTAAAATCATCTCTGAAATTTGCAGATTGGATGAACACGTTATTGATAAAGCTTTGAATTCTTCCTTCAAAGACTTTGAAGATTCACTTCAATATTTTAGTGCCGTTGATTCCGGTTGTGAAATTATAATAAGCAGAAATGGAAAGGATTTTAAAAAATCACTCATTCCAGTAATGACAGCAAATGAATTTCTGAAAAGTTTTCAACAAGAATGACTTGCTTTATGACTTCGGGATTTCTCAATCGCCGGATTGCTTCTCGCGACACAAAAATCCTCCTCCCGGCCCCCTCCGAAGGAGGGGAGAACCAAGGTTAGGACATGTATCCGTGAGATTGCTTCTCCCAATCCAAAAATCGGGATCGTGGTGACAGGCTCATATCGAAATGACTTAAGCAGATTTCTAAAACGGTTCTCTGCGGGGTTATATCCACCGTTCTTGAAATTACAAATGATATTATAACATTTGTATAACACATCGTTGTGACTTATCTTAGACGAAGTTTTGTTTTGAGATACTCATTAAAAAAGTTTTTTTCCATTGCGGAATGATTCTATGGGAAGTTATAAATAAAATCTTAACCCAATATTATAAACATATGAAACATCCATGAGAATAAAATTTCTCATACAGGAAAATGCTTATATGGATGTTACATCCCGAAATATCGGGACAAGTTATGTCCGCTAAAACAATAATATAAACATATGAAAGTGCAAACAGCATTTCGATTGGAAAAAGAACTGGTCGATGAATTAAAGCAACAGGCAAAAAATAACAAGAGAAGCCTGAATAATTATGTGGAATTAATCCTCTCCAGGGTAGTTGAAAAGCAACCTAACGACGAAACTATCGAGGCGTTGGAAGAAGCGATGAACAGCAAGGAATTAAAGCCAATAACAGATATTGATAAATTTCTGGATTCTATTTAATGTATCTTCTTATCCCAACTACGAGATTCAAAAAAGACCTAAAAAAATTGAAGGGGAATTTGGAGGAGGTTCGAAAAGTCCTGAAAATTCTGGAAGCCGAAGGAGTGAAAGGGATTCCCGATAAAATGAATCCTCACCTTTTGAAAGGGAAATATAAAAATAATTAGGAATGTCATATAAAACCCGATAGGCTTATAATCTGGATACAAATAGAGGAGCCTGGAGAAATCAAATTGGTGAGGGTAGGATCCCATTCAGATCTGTTTAAATGAGAATTTCCCGGGCTATCCGGGAATTTGATTAAAAACCCTGTTTTCCATATTAACTTCTCAATCCTATGAAATTCCAACCAATCCCCCCCGAAGTATCGGGGCTTCAGGATCGTAGATGTGATGTTAGGATGATGTGATAATGCGATTTTGTGATGATTTGTTTGAAGTGTTTTCTGTTTTCCCCTTTTTGTCATTCTGAACGAGGAAGAACCTTTTTTCTTTTGGCTTGTTTCCTGATTTCTATCTCTTAAATCGTTCCTTCCGTGCTTGATTCGTTGTTCCGGTTAAGAGCGAACATAACAGAGTATTTCTTCAGCAAAAACACATAATGATATGGAGGTTTAATATTTATTTCATAACTTTAAACTATGAGAAACCTAATTCTTACTATTCCAGAAAATCTAGACCTCAATGAAAGGGAAGCAAAACGATTTTTGGCAGCTAAACTGTTTGAAGCCGGGAAACTCTCCCTGGGACAAGCTGCTGAACTGGCTGAATTATCAAAAGTTGCTTTTGCGGAAATTTTAGCTGATTATAATGTTTCCTTATTCAATTATCCGGCTTCTGATATAATAAAAGATGCAGCTCAATTCTAGAATTATTATTTCAGATACAAGTTGTTTAATAATTCTCAGCAAAGTAAATGAGCTCGATTTATTGAGAAAAATTGGTGAAAAAGTATATATAACCCCAATAATTTATGAAGAGTTTGGAAAAATACTCCCCGATTGGATTTTAGTCTCTTCGCCCAGGCATATTCAATATCAACAAATTTTGGAGATGGATCTCGATAAAGGTGAAGCAAGTGTGATTGCTTTATCTATGGATTTTGATAATCCTATTTTGATTCTTGATGATCTCAAAGGACGGAAAATAGCAAATCGCCTTAAATTAAGATATTCAGGAACGTTTGGATTAATTCTTAGGGCAAAGCAATTGGGTTTAATAAAAAGTGTTAAACCAATCCTCAATAAAATAAAATCTACAAATTTTAGATTTAGCGAGAAATTATTTGA
Source organism: Flavobacteriaceae bacterium (assembly GCA_016649785.1). GTDB lineage: Bacteria > Bacteroidota > Bacteroidia > Flavobacteriales > Flavobacteriaceae > Gillisia. Next base: position 1,503 of record JAENXB010000218.1, on the reverse strand, counting down.
AATAATTATTGAACAGGCCGGGGAATAAATGAACATGGGATGATTTGATGATCTGATGATTTGTCTGAAGTACTTTCTGTTTATGATTGGTTACCACTGAAGTATATCCTAGTTAGCTTCCTGTCTTTTGTCTCTTTTCTATTCTCTATTCTCTATTTTCTGATGTTATGATGATCTGAAGAAGTGATCATTTGTTTGAAGTGTTTTCTGTTTTTTGGTTGGGTATCAACAAAATGATCCTTGTTGGCTTACTCTCTTTTCTATTCTCTATTTTCTCTTGTCTTGAATCTTGTCTCCTTCCTGGTTCTTGTTTCCTAAACGGTTCCTTTGTGATAATTATTTTACGCAAAGGGCGCAAAGTTAAAACGCAAAGGCCGCAGAGGGGGGAATTCCAAATTCCACCCCGAAACATCGGGGCCAAATTCCAAATTATATTTTTCTTTTGTCTTGCCTCTTGTCTCTTGATTCTTGTTTCTTGATTCTTGTTTCTTTGATTATGATGATTTGTTTAAGATGTTTTCTGTTTTTTTGGTCAGTTACCCCGATCCCTCCCTAAGGGTCGGGAGCTTCGGGACGGGGTCTGTTTTCTTGTCTCTTGATTTTTTTGGGTTGGCTCATGTCACTAAATTCTTTTATCGCCTTCCACTTGTTTAAATTTTGTAACTTTAACAACAATGGATAAAAAAATGATAGACTATAAAAAATACATCTCAATAGATCCTAATGTCAGGTTTGGAAAGCCTTATTTGACAGGGACCAGGATTACTGTATATGATGTGCTCAGTTGGTTTGCCAATGGGATGAGTGTACAGGAAATAAAACTTGATTTCCCGGAACTCACCGCAGCACAAATTCAGGCTTGTCTGGCTTATGCCGCCGATCGCGAACACAAGATTAGAGTGGCCTGATGAAATTATTGTTTGACCAAAACATCTCGTTTCGGCTATTGCGAAAAATTGAAGTTCAATATCCTGAAGCGAAACATGTAAAGGAACTGGGATTGGTGAATTCAACTGATATGCAAATCTGGGAATACGCCAGGGTAAACCACTTCACACTCATTACTTTTGATGCAGATTTTTTTGACATTGCAAACTTGAAAGGACATCCGCCAAAAATAATTTGGTTAAGGATGGGTAATATAACTAGCATTAACCTTGAAAAAGTATTTATTAAAAAGCGGGTGCTAATTGCCGATTTTATCTCAAATCCCGATCTTAAGAATATTGCTTGTTTAGAAGTTGATTGACAAATCAAATTACATTCTAAACCGGACACTTTTCATTTCTGCTTACTGGAAAAACGCAAAGGCCGGAGAGGGTGAAATAGTGAAGGGGTGTTTTTTGATTCCTGTTTTCCACTCGCACATCGGGACCTTTTTCTCCGAGTCCCTAAGTCTTTTTTTTACTTAGATCCTGGGTTTATTTTTAGCGGTTAGTCCCGTTTTACCCCGGCCCTTCCTTTGATAAACTCAGGATGACAGGGGAGAACAAAGTTTTTTCT
>JAENXB010000248.1 GCA_016649785.1 Flavobacteriaceae bacterium | reverse complement strand
ACAATTTTTGGTTTAATTGCACTTTTTACGAGATAGATATTCATGGAGGAATTACAGGATTTTACGGAAGAAAAAGAATCTGACTTCGATTTGAAAGCCGAAATATTTAAATATTTGGCTTTTTGGAAATGGTTGCTTTTCGGACTTTTATTGGGTGGTTTAATTGCTTTTCTCTACAACCGTTATACTATTCCGAAGTATTTGACAGAAGCCTCTTTAATGATTTTAAAGGATAGCGAGAATAATCTCGCAAGTGCTTTGCCTTCCGGTGGGGGATCCATTTTGACATTTAATGATAACAGCCTTGACAATCAAATTGTTACCCTGAAATCCAATCGATTGGTGGAAAAGGTAGTAGATGATCTTAATCACAATATTTCTTATTTTATCGAGGGAAACGTAATTACGATGGAGGCTTATAAAAGCGGCCCTGTTTTAATTCAATTTATCACCCCCGATTCAATAGTCAACACAGCGTCAAAAACCCTTTTTGTTACCCCAAAATCCGATACCGATTTTAACCTGGTAGACGAATCCCAGGCTTATGAAAAAATACATGAAATAGGGGAAATTATCGAACTCGACGGCCTTAAATTCTCCATAGTCCCAAGGTCTGGAGCCAATTCCTCATTTAAGAATTCAAAAACGGTTCAAATAATTATTAGGCCTGTTGATTTGGTCGCCAGGGAATATATTTCCAAATTGGCTATTGGACCAAAAGGAAAAGCGGCAGATATTCTTTCTCTGGGAATCATGCAGGAAGAGAGCAGTAAATCGGAAGATTTTCTCAATAATTTGATGTACCAGTTTAATGCCGATGGGGTTGCTGATAAAAGACAAGTGGCTCTAAGTACCACTGAATTTATTCAGGACAGGTTGGAATTGATTACTTCTGAACTCGATTCTGTTGAAGGCGGAATGGCCGATTTTAAAAGAGAGAATCAGTTTATGGATGTCACCAGCGGGGCACAGGAATTCATGTCTAAATCTACCGAGGCAGAACAACAGGCTTTTGAAATAGAAACCCAACTGATGATCATCAGATCTATTGAAGATCTTTTAAATAAAAGGGATGACTATCAATTGCTGCCTGCAAGCCTGGGAATTCAGGACGGTGGGATTTCGGGATTGATATCTACTTACAATGCCCTTGTTTTAGAAAGGAACGCCTATTTAAGAACTTCCACGCCTCAACATCCATCTGTAACAACTATAAGTGCCCAACTGGATTCTTTAAGGGAAAACTTGAGGGATAATATCAGAAGCACTGTTAATTCCCTGAATATTCAGTTAGGGGTATTAAATCAACTGGACAGAACATCTCAAAATAAATTCAGCGCTTTTCCCGGAATGGAAAAAGGTATGAGGGGGATTGAGCGCCAGCAGCAAATAAAAGAGCAGTTGTATCTGTTTCTGCTCCAACGCAGGGAAGAGGCTGCTATAGCCTTTGCCGTTACATCCCCGGTTTCAAAGGTCATAGACCCATCATATACTTTTCCATCCCCTGTTGATCCTAAACCCTGGCTTATATTAGTTGGGGGATTTCTTATCGGCTTGATCCTGCCCTTGCTAATTTTGTTCGTCAGGTTTATGCTTGACACAAAAGTGCATCATAAAGGAGATTTAGTCCCACTTACGAAACATGTCCCATTTTTGGGGGAAATTCCCAAGATTACCGGAGAAATAAATGAGATTATTCAATTGAATGACCGTTCGCCCCTGGCAGAGTCATTTAGAATTCTCCGTACAAACCTTGCATACCTGATGAAGGCAAAAAAGGAAAACCGCGGGGAAATTATATTTGTAACCTCCACAATTAAAGGAGAAGGAAAAACTTTTGTTTCCTTTAACCTTGCCCGCACCCTGGCAACTACCAGGAAAAAGGTGCTTCTTGTAGGTGCGGATATTCGGAACCCAAAATTGCACCGCTATACAAATGCACCATTGGAAGGCAAGGGCTTGTCCGATTATTTATATGATCTTGAAATTCAACCTCTGAATATTATAACTACTTCCCAGGATCGCGAGATTCAGGTAGATATGGTATTGTCTGGTTCTATACCACCCAATCCTGCTGAATTATTTATGAATGACAGGATGGAAAACCTTTTAAAGGAGTTTACCCAATCCTACGATTTTATAATTGTGGATACCGCGCCAACCATGATCGTTACCGATACGCTTTTGATAAGTCCGTTGGCCGATACTACCTTATATGTTGTCCGTGCCGGATATACCGAGAAAAAACTTCTGGATTTCCCGAAAGATCTCAAACAACAGGGAAGACTTAAAGGATTGGCTGTAATTTTAAACGATGTGGATTACTCCAAATTTTCCTATGGAGCCAAATACGGCTATTCATACGGTTACGGATATGGTTACGGAGCCGATAAGGAATCAAAATGGAAAAGGATCTTTAAAAGAGGTTCAAAAAGCAAAAACAGTTAAAAGTATTCTTTGGTTTTGGCTATTACCTTTTTAAGTGGCCCGGAGATTTTTTTGTTCAGGGTAATGACTGCTAATTTCTCGAGATGTTGTATTCTGTGAGTATCACTGCCTATAAAATCATACATCCCTGTTTCCAGTAAACGAAATGCAGTTTGTTGCATGTTTGTGCCGTAGTGAGATGTGAGGGATAGCGTATTAAGTTGCATTAAGCAGCCGCGATCTTTTAGCTCTTCGTATTTTCGCAGGTCTTTGGAATGATAAAAAGCATAACGTTCCGGATGTGCCAAAACCGGTTTATAACCCTTGGTTTGTAACTGAAAGAGAATTTCATTTAAATTGATGGGTGCCTGGAAATAGGACATTTCAACCAATACAAAATTGTCTTTTAAAGTGAGCAATTTTTCAGATTCCAGCAGTTCCATAAAACTTTGATCCATCATATATTCCGCGGCGGCCCTGATTTTGACATCTTTTAATTCTGGGATTTGGGCTATTTTATCTTTTAATTTTTCAAGCGCTGCATTAATTGTTTGCGGGGTATTGGGGTAATAATCGTTCATGATATGTGGGCTCGCTATAAAATTATGGATTCCAATATCTTTAAATTTCAGCAATAAATTTAATGAATCCTCAATATTTGCCGCGCCATCATCTATTCCCGGTAGGATATGGTTGTGTATATCGGTAATTCCATCGAGATGGTCTATTAAATATTCTTTTTTCTGAAAAATGGATAGCATACATCAACTTTTATTTGCTAAAATTACATAATTTTAACCCGAAATCAGATTCTTTCACTTATTAGTCCGTCATAAAAAAATTTCCCGCTCCCGAAAGCTATCGGGACCGCAGATTTAAAATCCGCAGATTAGCGCAGAAGAATTGAGATAAAACAGAAAAAAAGGGGTTGTGTTTTAGAATATTTTATAGATTTAGATTAAGAATTGCCGTTTTTACTTCGTTCCTTTTTAACCGCAAAGTACGCCAAGAAAAAAAACGCTGAGGTCGCAAAGAAAAAAGATGATTTAAAATTAACGAACAGGATAATTATTGAATTGGAAATTAGAAAAGGACTTGACAGAAGTGCCGAATGGAAGTGCAAGACTTTGCGACCTTTTTGGAAACTTTGCACCCTTTGCGGTTAAAGTTAGCACTTTCTACAATTTCCTAAAACAGAACCTTTTGTCCTTTTGTTTTAAACCTAACTTCAACAACTAAAATTTCCTTCTTGGTTTCAGAAATCCCTTTATGAAGAAGAACTCATCGCCTT
>JAENXB010000153.1 GCA_016649785.1 Flavobacteriaceae bacterium | reverse complement strand
TGTGGAGATGTTAATATGCAGATTAAAGGAAAAACTAAATACGAATGGAGCCATTATAAGCAATGATCCGTTGCAGACAAGTTTGCCAATAAAACTAATAAGAACAATTTACAGGCCGTTTCAATCGGATAAAGACTGGGAATGGCCGTTTTCAAAGAAGGTTTATTATCAATTTGATAGCGCATTTAAAATTAAGGAACGAAGGGCCATGTTAGGCAAGGCGAAATGGTTTTTTATAGTAAATTTTCTTCCTTTGTCGGCGGAAAAGAAAACTGCGATCGTACAAAAATGGCACCGGGAAGATTGGATTAAATCACGGGAGTCAGATTCTCATATGTTTAGCTGTATGCATTTAACGATGTTGATGCAGAAAAGGGATTGAACCTGAATCAAAGGAAAATCAGGAAAATTGTCCTGATCGTTATTTATTTAAGAAACCGGAATTTACTGCAAGGATGAAATTTGCCATTATAACCTATATACTTCACAAGGAACATAACAAGTCTTATTATTCTTATGAACCCTATATCAGGGAAATGAATATTTGGCTTAATTCGGCGGAAGAAATTATTGTTGTGGCGCCTAAAATTTCTGCATTTCCCAATGCAATTGAAACCTCATATCTGCATAATAAGATTGATTTCAGAAATATACCTTCGATCGCATTTTTAAATTTTTCAGGAGTAATCAGAAGTCTGATAATGCTTCCTGGTATTTCTTTCAGGATTTTGATGGCTATGAAAGAGGCAGATCACATTCATTTACGATGTCCGGGGAATATCGGTTTAATTGCTTCTATGCTTCAAATGTTTTTTCCGAATAAACTAAAAACCGTAAAATATGCAGGGAACTGGGATCCCAATTCCAAACAATCCCGGAGTTACAGGCTGCAAAAGTGGATACTTAGCAATACTTTTCTAAGCAGGAATATAAAGGTTTTGGTGTATGGGGATTGGCCCAATCAATCAAAAAATATTGCACCTTTTTTTACGGCATCTTTTTCGGAAGCGGAAAAAGGCTTGCATAACAAAGACTTTACTTCCCCTTTTAAATTCATTTTTGTGGGTAGTTTGTCGGCAGGGAAAAGGCCTTTGTTTGCGATACAATTGATTGAAAGCCTGATGGGAAAGGGCATTCCGGTAAAACTTGAGATCTATGGAAGCGGGGTGATGAAAAACGAGTTGCAGGAATATATTGCCACAAAAAACCTGGACCCGTTTGTGAGGCTAATGGGAAATTGTAAGCTGGAAGAGCTGAAAGAAGTTTATAAAGCTTCGCATTTTTTGGTATTGGCATCTCAATCGGAAGGCTGGCCAAAGGCGGTGGCGGAGGCTATGTTTTTTGGGTGTATTCCGGTAGTAACTTCAGTTTCCTGTGTTCCTTGGATGGTAGATTATGGAAAAAGAGGAATTTTAATTGATGAAAACCTAACTTCGGCTACTGAAAAAATTCAACAGGAAATACGAAACCCGGAGAATTTGAAAGAAATATCCATTGCAGCTCAAACCTGGTCACAAGAATATACCCTGGAAAAATTTGAGGAGGGGATAAAGAAAATTATATACGACTCACATTAGGAATCAATAAACGAGGAAATGAGTTATGTAACTTGATTTTCTAACTAAAGGGGAAGAAGAGTTAGGAACTAGATTTTAGTTCACCCCGGCGCCCCTAGAGGGGAAGGAGATTTTTGAAAATTTCAGAAGAGAATTGAACTCAGAATTTTTTTTCCGCCACCCTTTAGGGAGGGGTAAAGCGGGAAAAAATTCTGAAGGGAATCGGACTTAATGAAGAGTTGTGGTAAAGCGGAAAAAGAGTTAGGAATTAGATTTTGTTTCACCCCTGCACCCCTAAAGGGAAGGAGATTTTTTGAGAATTTCAGAAGAAAAACAAAGTTAGAATTTTTTACCGCCACCCTTTAGGGAGGGGTAAAGCGGAAAAAAATTCTAAAGGGGATCGGACAAAGGAAGGGGTAAGCCGGAAAAGAATTAGGAATTAGATTTTTGTTCACCCCTGCACCCCTAAAGGGGAAGGAGATTTTTGAAGTAACAAGAGGTTTTTTGAATGTGAGGGAATTGATTTTTTGCTGAATTTCAGAAGAGAATCGAGGTTAGAATTTTTTTTGTCACCCTTTAGGGAGGGGTAAAGCGGAAAAAAATTCTACAGGGGATCGGGCAAAGGAAGGGGTAAAGCAGAAAACGGGTCAAAAAGTTAATCATCAATGAAAAAAGATCATCCATATCACGATGAAAGCATGTATAAGGGAGCTCCTCCGGATAGTTTTGCAAAGGCTAAATATTTAAGGGATAATATGACTGATGCTGAAAAATTACTTTGGGAAAAACTAAAAAATAATCAACTGAAAGGATTTAAGTTTAGAAGACAACATCCGATTCATATTTATATTGTAGATTTTTATTGTCATAAATTAAAACTGATAATTGAAATAGATGGCGGTTACCACAATTCCAAAGAGCAAAAATTACTTGATGCGGAGAGAAGTGAAATATTAAAATTTCAGGAATTGGAAATAATTAGATTTACCAATGATGAAGTGCTTGGAAATATTGAATTTGTTATGAGGAAAATAGAAGAAAAAACTTGATTTTAGTTCACCCCTGCACCCCTAAAGGGGAAGAAGGATTTTTGAGAATTTCAGAAGAGAAACGAAGTTGGAATTTTTTACAGCCACCCTTTAGCCCCGAATTGTAGGGAGGGGTAAAGCGAGAAAAAATTCTGAAGGGAATCGGAGTTAAAGGTAGTGTAAATCGAAAAAAGAGTAGGAACTTGATTTTATTTCACCCTGCACCTAAAGGGAAGGAGATTTTTGAAGCAACAAGTTCTCTTGTTAAATAGGATACTTTTTCCGCCTCCCTTTAGGGTCGGGGTAAGGCGGAAAAAGAGTTAGGTAACATGATTTTGGTTCACCCCTGCACCCCTAAAAGGAATAAAACAGTGGAAAGAGGAAAGTTCAAACCACAAACAACAAAAAGAATGCGTGTCCTCCAATTAATCGATAGTTTACGACCCGGCGGGGCCGAGAAGATGGCGGTGACCTATGCCAATGCTTTGGTGGGGCAGGTGGAGGGATCGTATTTGTGTTGTAGCAGGATGGAAGGGATGTTAAAAGAGAGTCTGATGCCGGGGGTGGAGTATCTTTTTTTAAACAAAAAAAGCAGCCTGGATATAAAAGCGATCTTAAAATTGAGGAGTTTTATTAAATCCAGACAAATAACTATAGTTCACGCGCACAGCACCTCCTTTTTCCTCGCCGGATGCCTGAAATTCACCGGATTGAAATTTAAGCTGGTATGGCACGATCACTACGGGGAAAGTGAGCTTTTGAAGGAAAGGGATTTTAAAGTCCTCAAGATCTTTTCAGGTTTGTTCAGCGGGATAATATCGGTGAATACCCAATTAAAAGAATGGGCCGAGCAACATCTGGAGTGCAGAAACATGGTAGAAATTAAAAACTTTATCCCGGAATCCATTTCAGTTATAAATTCAGGAATTAGATTAAAAGGAAAGGAAGATGATTTTAAGATAATTTGTGTGGCAAACCTCAGGCCTCAAAAGGATCATCTCAATTTGATAAAGGCCTTTGAAAGCCTAAGCACGGATTTGCCATGGAGTCTTCATCTTATTGGGGAAGATCCGGGAACGCAGTATTCAAATTCGATTTTAAGCTTTATAAAGGATTCGCCGTTAATGGAAAATATATATTATTACGGAGCTCAATCTGAAATCTTATCTTTACTACAACAAGCCGACCTGGGGATTTTGAGTTCGAGATCTGAAGGCCTGCCGGTGGCATTGCTGGAATATGGAATGGCTGGCTTGCCGGTGGTTTGTACCAGGGTAGGACAGTGTACTGAAGTGATCGGGCAAAACGGTATACTTGTAGAGCCAAATAATCCTAAAACCCTGGCAGACGGGATTCTGTTTTATATGGAAAATAAGGAAAAAAGGAAATTGGATGCTGAAAATTATCAGGTTTGCGTGATGGAGAATTATTCACAGGAAGCTGTAATAAAAAGTATAGTAGAGTTTTACAATAATTTAGGGCAAGAATAAGTACAAATGCAAAGCAAAGTCTCAAGCAATGTTGAATATATTCAACTCCTATTAATACATATCGGGATTGCTTTTGCCATTTATTTATATCCACCCATATCTCCAATTATTCTTGCCGGGGTTTTATTATATTTCACTTTTATCATAATTCAAAACGAAAACAGGAATAACGAAGCATTAATGGCAGCTGCCTATATAGCCGGAGCAGAAGTTTTTTTTAGACAGACCGGGGGGATGGTGTTCTATGAAACGGGGAAATATATGGTGATCATATTTTTGGTAATAGGGATGTTTTTTAAGGGGACATCATCGAAAACCATCCCTTTCTGGACCTACCTCTTAATCCTTATTCCGGGAATAATCGTGGCTTCAATAACCATGAGTTATGAAATGGAATTCAGGAAGCAAATAGCCTTTAACCTTAGCGGACCTGTAGCTTTAGGAGTTTCTGCCTTGTATTGTTATTATAAAAAGATCAAAAAGGAGGATTTCCAAAAGGTGCTCACATTTTTACTGCTGCCTTTAATTTCGCAAATGTTTTATTTGTACTTATATACGCCCAGTTTAAGGGAAGGCATCATCAGCATGTCCGGGAATTATGCAGCCACCGGGGGCTATGGACCAAATCAAATTTCCACGGTTTTAGGGATGGGAGCATTTTTATTGGTAACAAGGTTGTTTACGGTGAAACATAAACTGATCAATATAATAGATTTAATGTTACTGGGGTTGATGGGATACCGGGCGGTGATCACTTTTTCACGGGGTGGGGTTTTTACAGCACTTATATGTACAGTTGCTTTTTTAATTTTTCATTTTTATAAACAGAGAAAAGGAGAACAAGGGAATAATAACTTCAAACTCCTTCTCCTGGGCGCATCGATTTTTTTGATATGGACTTTTTCTTCATTACAAACCTTTGGACTAATAGAAAACAGGTATGAAAACAGGACGAAAGGCGGAGAGCTAAAAGATGATATAACCACCGGAAGAGTCGAGCTTTTTACAACAGAACTAGTGGCTTTTTATAATCATCCCTTTACCGGAATAGGAGTAGGGAAAGGTAAAGAATACAGGGAAGAATCTTTAGGGATAGAAATTGCTTCCCACAACGAGATAAGCCGATTATTATCGGAACATGGTTTGCTGGGTGTATTTGCATTACTTATACTTATATTTGTTCCCATATTATTTTGGACAAAGTTTAAAAACAATTATTATTTCCTGGCGTTTATGGCCTTCTGGTTTTTGACCATCAACCATTCTGCCATGCGAATTGCCCTGCCGGCCTTTGTTTACGGGCTGGCGTTATTATATATTGTCGATGAAAAAAAGGATCCTGTACATAGGAAACGACTTAACAATTAACAGCTTTACGGCTACGTATATTTCCTTTTTCAGCAAGGTGCTCAAAAAGGAAGGCTACAATGTGCGCACGGCTTCCAATAAAAGCAATAAGGCTTTGAGGTTGCTGGAGATGCTGGGGCTAATAATGCGTTATCATAAAACCACTGATATAGTGCTGATAGACACTTATGGGGCGATGAATTTTTACTATGCCTACCTGGTGGCAAAGGCCTGTCAATTCTATAAACTGGATTATATCCCCATCCTGCACGGCGGGAATTTGCCGGACAGGCTTGAGAAAAATAAACAATTCAGCAAAAGCCTGTTCGGAAAAGCAAAAATGAACGTGGCGCCTTCCCTGTTCTTATATAATATTTTCAGGGAAGCGGGATTTACAAATTTACAGAATATCCCAAATTCCATTGAGTTAAGCAAATACACTTTTAAGCAGCGCACCGCATTTGCGCCAAAGTTGCTTTGGGTGAGAAGGTTCCAGGAGAGATACAATCCTATGCTTGCCGTGAAGGTGCTGGAAAAGTTAAAGGGGGAGTATCCGGAGGCAAGTTTATGTATGGTAGGCCCAGAGAAAGACGGCACTTTGTATAAATGTAAAACCTATGCCAAAGAACACAATCTTAAGGTGCGGTTTACGGGGAAACTCAGGAAAAAGCAGTGGGCAAAACTCTCTGTAGATGCCGATATATTTTTGAACACCACCAATATAGACAATACCCCCATAAGCGTAATTGAATCTATGGCCCTTGGCCTTGCAGTGGTTTCTACCGATGTGGGCGGAATGCGTTTTTTGATTGAAGATAAAAAAGACGGGGTTTTAGTCCCTGAAAAGGATGTGATCGCGATGACGGAAGCCGTCAGGACCTTGGTGGAACAGCCGGAAATAACTTCAAAAATGACACTGCAGGCCAGGGAGAAAGTGACCGGCTTTGACTGGGAAATTGTAAAGGTGAAATGGAACCAATTGCTCGGGTAATGGGGAAAGCGATCCTGTACATAGGCAATAAACTCTCGGGATCGGGGAAAAACCCAACCACGCATGAGGCGCTGGAGCTGGGTTTAAAAGAGGAAGGCTATATAATTTATTCGGCTTCCCATCTTCAAAATAAATACCTGCGACTGATTGATATGTTCTGGTGCTTTCTGCGGAATTACCGGAAAGTGGATTTTGTTCTGATAGATGTGTACAGCACCCAGAATTTCTGGTATGCCCTGGCTATCGCCCGAATGTCGAAAACCTTTTCAAAAAAGTATATCCCCATACTTCACGGGGGGAACCTGGAAAAGCGTTTTAAAGATTCTCCCGCCAAATCTGCACACCTGTTAAAAAATGCACATTGCATCATTTGTCCGTCGCCATATCTCAAGGAGCAGGTTGAAAAGCTGGGGTATTCCGGGGTGCACTATATTTCAAATCCGCTGTTTCTCGCTGATTACCCATTTAAAAGTCGGACAAACCTAAAACCGAAACTTTTGTGGGTGCGGGCATTCGACAAGATATACAATCCGTTGCTCGCACTGAAAAGCCTTGAAATTTTGAGAAAAGACCATCCCGAAGCCCAACTTTGTATGGTGGGCCCGGACAAG
>JAENXB010000274.1 GCA_016649785.1 Flavobacteriaceae bacterium | reverse complement strand
TCATAAGCGCGGTCACCGTGTAAAATAAAAGCTCCCGGTTCCAATCTCACCCTGTATACATTATTGCAACTGGTTGCGGGCGGCTGATGTCCCGGCGGACGATTAGGATACCAAATTCTGCAACTTCCCGGGGGTGGATAATGGCCTTTGGGAACGCCTTTTAATTTACGCGGGGAATGCGTTCCGGTGCGGGGAAAAATCACGCGTCCTATAATAACTTCATTACTTCCCTTTTGGTTTCGATCTACTTTATGGTAATCCTTAGTCTTGTGATTCCCTTTTTTATACTCTTTATTTTTATGCTCCTTCTTATTCTTGTTATTATTCTGAGCAAGAACATCTGAAGTATTTATAAAGAGAAGGCTACACATAACCATCAATGTCATTATACTTTTTTGTATCATAGAATGGAAATTTAGATTAATAACTATTTAATTACCAAAGTCTGTACCAAACTTTTTGGAACTATTTAAGTAAAATTTTAAAATTTCTGCAATTAAACTGAAAATTATTAAAAAATATTAGGGATAGATCAAATGAATAGCCTTCGGCTCCCACTTATATTCGAATAAATATCAAAGTGACAGCGCTCCAATTTTTGTTTATTTAAAATTCTATTCCTGTTTTATACTTATAGCCCAGTGATCTTTCAGGAATTTTCAAAACCAGTGTTTTATATTCTTGTGTAAAATAGTTTGTCAATTTTAATGAATTCCTGTCCTTAAATGAAGATATTTCATCGAAAGATATTGAATGAATTTCAAAATTTTGAACCCGAAACCGAGGTGTTTAAAGCCTATTAGTACTCAATTAACAATACTTTATAAAAACCTTTATTAAAAATGGGATTCTGAAGTGTTAACTTTGCACTGTCAATTTTAACTGATAACCAACCAACACCTTGAATTATGGCAGAAATTAAAATAAAAAGGAAAAGCCCGGTCTGGCCCTGGGCCCTTTTGTTGATCCTAATAATATTTGGGGTACTCTATTTTTTATATTATAAGGGTGATGAAACAACCAATACAGACGATTCTACAATAGAGCAGCTAGATGATGACAGTTATAAATCCCCTTCAGAAAACGAAATTCAGGAAAACAGCGAATGGGATGAGAAGGTTGAAGACTCTTTATCAGTAAATTCCGAAGAAAATATATATTAAAAAAAAAGGTTTTGATCCTGCTACTTAGCTCCAATTAGCACCAAAATCAATTAAACAAAATAAATCATTTTTTAATTCAGCGGAAAATGCGCTGAGCAATTTGGAATAGCTAAAAAAATCAAGCATTATGAAAAAAGACGATAAAAAACATTTGTATTACCTGGAAGAATTATCAGATTATAAAGTCGATAGTCATTATTCAGATGTTAGTGGATGGCCGGTAAAAGACAGAGAGGACCGGGTGATAGGAAAGGTTTCTAACCTGTTGGTAAACAAAAATCTGGAAAAAGTGGTATATTTGGATGTGGAAGTAGATGATTCCATCATAGATGCAAACCACGATCCTTATGCAAGCCCGGCAAATGCGGGCCTACGGGAATTTGTGAACAAAAAAGGGGAAAATCATATTATTATTCCAATTGGAATGGTGGACATAGACGATGAGCAGAAGTTTGTTTATACCGATAGCATTGGCTATCAAACCTTTGCCGAAACAAAACGTATGACACCGGGAGCCAACATTAACAGAGATTATGAAATGATGGTTTTAAATTCCTATAACCGCGATCGCAGCACAAGGTATGACGAGGATTTTGACAGAAACCCGGAATATAAAAAAGAATCTCCCTACCTCGCAGACCGCAAAAAAGAAGGCGATGCTGGTCATGAGGAGGTGATTGATGAAATTGAAAAGAGCAGAGAAGCATTGGCAGCCGAAAGAAAGAATCTGGAAATGGAAAGGAGAAAACTTGAGGCCGAAAGAATTGCGCTAAAGCAAGAAAGAAAAAAACTGGAAGCCGAGAGAAAAAGGCATATTCTGGATAAAAATGATACCGGAAATATCGGAACTGAATATGAGGAAACCAGCGAATTCCAAAATAAGGAAAACCTGTATCCCGATGACGATTCGTTCTACAAAAGAAAGGAATTTGACAGATCCAAAGATTCAGATTAAACGGTTAACTTTTCCAAAGTTTTCGAACTTTTAAAAAGTTAGCGCAACAGGCTGTATTCTAAGAAAAAACCTTTAATAAATAATTAAAATATGTTAAAATCCTTCTACCAACCTATCGGCCTGTAATCTTTCAGGAATTTTCCGCACCAGTGTTTCCCTGTATTGATCCCGTCAAATAAAGGATCTATCACCCGCGCGGCACCATCAACTATATCCAACGGAGGTTGAAAATCGTACCTTTCTGCTTTCATCTTTGCCAGGGCCGCGGGATCTTCATCTGTAACCCAACCTGTATCCACCGCATTCATAAAGATCCCGTCTTTGGCCAAAGTCCCGGAAGAAGTATGCGTGAGCATATTTAAAGCGGCTTTTGCCATATTGGTATGCGGATGTCGATCTTCCTTGAAAACAGGGTGAAACTTCCCTTCCATGGCCGAAACATTAATGATGTGTTTTTTTCCCGTGTTGTCCTTTTTCATTATTTCCGAAAGTCGGTTGCACAAAACAAAGGGTGCCACTGAATTTACCAGTTGCACTTCCAGCATTTCGGTGGTTTCTATTTCACCGAGTCTCAAGCGCCAGGAATTTGTTTTTCGGAGGTCCACTTGTTGCAGATCGGCATCAAGTTTTCCTTCCGGAAATACTTCTTTTGGAACCAAAGTATTGTCAAAACTATAAGGGATCTGCGATAATTTAGCCGAAGCCCGCAATCCAATTCCGGGTTCGGGCCCGTGCCAGGTTACCGGCATATTTTGATTTGATGAAGCACCCGTTGTCAAAACCTTTAATTCCTGTAAACAATCACTGTGATCTACAAGGAGATCCCGGGCCGTTTTTGGCAGGGAAGCTATCGGGCGTTCCTCATTTGCCATTAAATGCTGATAAAACCCAGCCGGACGTCGCACGGTTTGTGCCGCATTGTTGATGAGAATATCCAATCGCTCGTATTTTTGACCTA
>JAENXB010000303.1 GCA_016649785.1 Flavobacteriaceae bacterium | reverse complement strand
CGGAACAGTGACAAACGCTTATTCTTTACATACTATTGAAGGTTTTTCTACCGCGGTGGAAGCTGACGGAGTAAACAACAATCCAAAATTGGTAAACTTCACCGCTGTTTCTACAACTGGTGGAACGGCACTTCAGTTTAAAAAAGAATCTGGCGCTACTATAACAGGACTTTCTCTTACAGGTTATGACACCTCCGTAGATATGAAAGATTTGGGCCCGCTTGCAAATGTAATTTTAGATGGAGCCGCTGCAAATCCGGAACTATCTTATACTGCCGCTCCTTCTGTAGATGAAAGTTCTTTTGACTGGATCAATAACAGAGGTAGCGTAGATGCAACAATTCTTCAGGGAGTTATTACAGGAAATGTTACTTTAGATGCTTCTGTAGATTATCAGTTAAGTTCATCTTACATTGTTCAAGATGGCGGCAAACTTACCATTCCGGCAGGAACCAAGATCACTGCCCGTGATGGCGGAACCGATGTGTATATTGCAATTCTTAAAGGCGGAAAAATTGATATTCAGGGAACTGAAGCTAATCCGGTTGTTATCTCCTCAGTAAATGCAAATCCAGGTGACTGGGGTGGTTTAACTCTTGTCGGAAAAGCTACTACTACTGAAGGTGTGGATGCAATTGCAGAAGTAGGTGGTTTCATTTACGGGGGAAATGATGATGCAGACAGTTCAGGAAGCATAAAAAACCTTGTAATTCTTGGAACCGGGGCTCAAATAAACGCTGAATCTCAATATAACGGAATCTCGTTTTACTCTGTAGGATCTGGAACTGTCGTTGAAAACGTAGCTATAATTAACGGATCTGATGACGGTGTTGAATTTTTTGGAGGTACGGTTTCTGCAACCAATCTTTATTTAGAAAACAACGAGGATGACGCTGTTGACTGGACTGAAGGATGGAACGGATCTGTAACCAATACTTACGTATTGCATAACATCGAAGGATTTTCTACCGCTGTTGAAGGTGACGGAGTAAACAATAGCCCTAAACTCGTCAACTTTACCGCTATTTCCGCTACAGGTGGAACTGCGCTTCAGTTTAAAAAAGAATCTGACGCAGTATTTACCAACCTTCATCTTGAAGGATATACAACCAATGTTGATATGAAAGATAATGGTGCTTTATCCAACGTGAAAATTGGCGGAATAGATGCTGTTCTGGCTGCCGATTTTTCTTTGGGAACTCAGGTTGATATCTCCGGATGGTCTTGGATAAACGCAAGATTGTAAATTTGCAGTTGGTTTTCTATTTTATAATTTGAGTTTTTAAAAAGCAGGCTATTTTTGATAGCCTGCTTTTTAAAAATAAACATATATTTAACGCAACCAGTCTTGTCTTTTGGTATTATTTTTGAATTATTTATTGTAGATTTGTAATAACCATACCCAAAAAACATGAAGCAACATTATTTTATTGGTTTTTTATTGGTTTGTTTTCTGTTGTTATCCAACACATTAACAGCTCAAAACACAATAACTCCTGCGTTTTATCCTGAAAAACCTATAGAGGGGCTTTCCATTTACCCTAACCCGGTAACCGGAACAAAGGTGTATATTACCTCCTACAACAACTCCTCAAAAGAGGTGGAAGTCTTCAATGTTTTAGGAAAACAAGTGCTTTCTTCATTTATGACAGGCAAAGAATTGGATGTTTCCGAGTTAACTCCGGGGATTTATATTTTAAAGATCAAAGAAGGAACCAATCAGGCCACGAGAAAATTGATAGTCAGGTAGATCATTTTACAAATAAGACCAACTCCAGCTTCTATTATTAGAAGCTTTTTTTATTCTTACCTTTAAACTCTTCGGTTTCAATACAATTCAGATGGATCGCAAAAAGATTTTTTCAATTTCTTCGGAAGAAGAATTTAAAGAGGTTTCATTGGAAGTTTTTAATTTTCAATATTCCAACAATCTGGTTTATCGGAGATTTTGTGATTTGTTAAAAATAATTCCGAAGCAGGTAAATGAGATCTCAAAAATCCCTTTTTTGCCTATCCATTTTTTTAAAAGTCATGAAATTCTTTCCTCAAAAAATACAATAGAAAAAACCTTTACCAGCAGCGGAACAACCGGGAAAGAAACAAGCAAACATTTTGTGACCGATCTTTCACTTTACGAAGACAGTTTTACCAAAGCCTTCCACCACTTTTACGGCGACATGAAAAACTATGTGGTTCTGGCGCTTTTGCCTTCTTATCTGGAACGTGAAGGCTCTTCCCTGATCTATATGGCCAATTATTTGATAGAAAAAAGCGGGCATCCACAAAGCGGGTTTTATTTAAACAATTTAACCGAATTAAAAAATACGCTGGTTGCCCTGGATAAAGCCGGAAAAAAAGTCTTGCTAATTGGTGTTTCCTTTGCCCTGTTGGATTTGGTAGAATCACATCAATTTAAGCTTAAAAACACGGTTGTTATGGAAACCGGGGGAATGAAGGGCCGGCGCAAGGAAATGATCAGGGAAGAGCTTCATCAGATTTTAGGAAAGGGTTTTGGGGTAGATCAGATCCATAGCGAATATGGCATGACCGAACTGCTTTCACAGGCATATTCAAAAGGAGG
>JAENXB010000226.1 GCA_016649785.1 Flavobacteriaceae bacterium | reverse complement strand
CCGGAAACAAAGGACAACGATTTTACCTGGAAAGATTTTCAGGCCAGGAACAACAACGAGTTGGTAGCCGTTTTTGGCAATTTTATCAATAGGGTATTGGTACTCACCGATAAATATTATGCAGGGGAAGTTCCCACACCGGGAGAATTTTCAGAAGTGGATAAACATACGCTTGCAACACTTAAGGCTTATCCTGCCGTGATCGCAAGTTCTATAGAAAAATACAGGTTTAGGGAAGCCCAGGGAGAATTGATGAACCTTGCCAGGTTGGGAAATAAATACCTGGCAGATGAAGAACCCTGGAAAATGATAAAAACCGATGAAGAGCGAGTTAAGACCGTGATGTATGTCGCTTTGCAAATTTCATCGGCATTAGCTAGGCTTAGTGAACCTTTTTTACCTTTTACTTCAGCAAAATTGAGGAAGTTTTTAAATATGGAACAGGAAGCGACTTCTTTGCCAGGAAATCAAGCCACCTCCTGGAACGAAGTAAGTACGAAAGAAGCATTGCTTCCCGCTGGGCACCATATTGGAAAAGCCGAATTGCTTTTCAGCAAAATTGAAGATGAACAAATTGAGAAACAATTAGCAAAATTGGAAGCTACAAAAGCAGCAAACGAAGCAGAAAATAAGAGAGTGGAACCTCAAAAGGAGACCGCTACCTTCGAGGATTTTACAAAAATGGACCTGCGGGCAGGAACCATCGTGGAGGCTACAAAAATGCCGAAAGCTAATAAATTACTTGTTTTAAAAGTAGATACAGGATTGGATATCAGGACGATTGTTTCCGGAATTGCCGAAAGTTTTAAGCCTGAAGAGATCATCGGTAAAAAAGTGACCGTGCTTATAAACCTTGAGCCAAGAAAATTGCGCGGAGTGGAAAGCCAGGGAATGATCCTGATGACCGAAAATTCCCAGGGAAAACTGGTTTTTTTGAATCCAGATACAGAAGGTGTTGAGAATGGGACCGTGATTTCTTAGCCAGAAGATCCCGATTGCCTGTCTTGAGCGACACTCGAAAGGTGCGAAATGACATTGGTTCCTGACTATTCTGTCTGGAGCATTAATCCAAAGGCTGGATACAACAAGAAGTGATTTATAACTATGCTAAAAAGCGTTCATTCATCCATAAAGATTTTATAAAATTATTCGTGCATTCGTGGCTAAAAAAGTGTGTTTGTGAGGTTTAGCCACGAATGCACGAATGTTTTATCTTATTTTCCCATCAGCAACAATTCACTGCAAACCACTTCGGTTATATATTTTTTAACTCCATCTTTATCCTCATAACTGCGGCTGGTGAGTTTGCCCTCAATTCCTATTTCTTTGCCTTTTGGAACATAGGTTTCAATCAGTTCTGCGGTTTTTCCCCAGGCCACGATATTGTGCCATTGGGTATCGGTGATCTTTTCGCCTTTGCTGTTCTTGTAACTTTCGTTTGTGGCGATGGAAAATTTGACCAGTTTTTTACCCGATTCAAGATTTAAAATTTCAGGCTCGTTTCCTACGTGTCCAATTAACTGTACTTTGTTTCTTAAAGTGCTCATAACTATAAAATTTATTGCAGTTGAAAATCATTCGTTCATTTCAACAGTACAAACATAGAACTGGTTTTAAGCCGTATTCGGTTGGGAATGGTTTGTTTTCGTTTACTTGCGTTTGTAAACGTTTGTAAATGGATAATTCGAAGAAATTATTAATTTCCCAAGACGGAAAATAAGGGGATTTGTTATTAATTTGTATATATTATCGGGCTTGCGGGTTTCAGCTATATTTTTAGCAGCTAAAATCAGTATTAAACCAATATCCATTCAAAAATCAAGATTTATTATGCCATTTAAAAAATTAAACGAACCACTCAAAGAAGTCCTTGAAAGTAAAGGTTTTGAAGAGCCTTTGCCATTTCAAAAAAAGATTTTATCCAAAATAAAAAGTGGTGCAAATTTATTTGGAATTGCCCCGGAAGGCAGTGGCAAAACAACATCTATAATAATTGGCACAATTCAAAAATTGGGCAGTGAGGCTTTTGAGGATGCTCCGCGGGCTTTGATTTTTGTAAAAGACAAAGAGGCGGCTTTAGAGCTGGAGCAAAAATTCAAGGAATATACAAGAAGGATGGATCTGAGGGTTTTTGCTGCTTTTGATGAACCTAATATGGAAACTCAAAAAGGGGAAATTTACTCCGGTGTGGACATTGTAATTGCCACAACAAAACGATTGAATCAGCTCTTTTTGCACAGCGGAATTAATTTGAGTCAGTTGCAATTATTTATTGTGGAAGATGCCGGATTTTTAATTCGAAATAAAGCCTTTATCGACTTGGTCAGGATACCCGAGAGTATTAATAAATGTCAGTATTTGGTTTTTTCTGATAAATATGACGCCAAAATTGAGCGATTAAAGGATTCATTTATGGCTCATTCACAGCTAATAGAACTCAAAGAAAGTTAATGATCGAGGTCATGTTTTAAAGCGATGAGCATTTTTTATCAGATCCCCAATGAGGCTTGCTATTTTGCTTCGTTCCATTTTAACCGCAAAGCTCGCCAAGAGAAAAAAACGCAAAGAAGAAATGATGACTAAAATGAAAGTGTAGATAAACAATCGGATAAGTATTGAATAGGAAATAAGAAAGAGACTACGTGGCAGAAGTACCTAATGAGATAGCAAGGCTTTGCGATCTTTTCGAAAACTTGGCGGCCTTTGCGGTTAAAGAAAGAAGGTTACTACCATTTTTTAAAACAGAACCATAATCAACTATGATCTTTAAATTCCTTGGAACCGAAGCCATTAATTTCCATTAAGCCGAAAAATACCGTTTTTTTCGGAAGAAGATCAGCAAAAAAACAGGATGAATTTTCCTAAACAGCGCATATGAAAGCGGCAAGCGTCAAAGAACTTAAACAGGAGCTCAACAATTGTTCCCAGCAGGAATTGTTGGAATTATGTTTGCGACTGTCGAAGTTTAAAAAGGAGAATAAGGAACTTCTTACTTATTTGCTATTTGAATCTTATGATGAGGCGGCCTATATCGAAAATGTAAAAATTGAGATCGACATCCAATTTGATCAGATAAACAGAAAAACCTATTATTTTATTAAAAAGGGCGTTCAAAAAATTTTGCGCGAACTCAAGAAGTACATCCGCTACTCTCAGAAAAAAGAAACGGAGATAGATCTGTTGATTTATTTCTGTTTGAAACTAAAAAATTTCTCTCCATCTATTAATAAAAACGTTACGCTTCAGAATCTATATCAAAGGCAAATTGGAATGATAGAAAAGGCCGTAGCTACCTTGCATGAAGATCTACAAAGTGATTATGAATTGGAATTGGAAGAATTGAGCAGTTTGAAATAATAGAGAAATTAGGTGATTCTGTTTTAGAAGTTTGACTAAGCTAATTTTTTTTGTGGAACTTTAATTCTTTATGCCTGAGTTGAAAGGGATAAAATATTCCGGATATTTAAATTGCCGCCAAGACACCAAAGCACAAAGAATCACAAAGGTTTTCTTGGTGAAACTTTGAGTCTTAAAGCCTTTGTGCCAATAAATCTTGTATTCTTTTTTCATAAAAATCTTTTATTGATCACTCCCTCAAGTTATTAAATACATTTTCCCTATATTTAAATATGCAAAAATCATGTTTGGAATGCGGGGAAAAAATTGTCGGCCGGACCGATAAAAAATTCTGTAGTGATTATTGCAGAAATGTATATAACAACAATATAAATAAAGACAGTAATAACCTGGTGCGCAATGTAAACAATAGCCTGCGAAGGAATTACCGGATTTTAGGAGAACTGAACCCCACCGATAAAACAAAAGCCAGCAAAACCAAGTTGCTGGCCAAAGGTTTTAGTTTTGAATATTTCACGAGTATCTACACCACCAAAGCCGGGACCATTTATTATTTCGTGTATGATCAGGGTTATCTTCCGCTGGAGGGCGATTTTTATGCCCTGGTAAAACGCACATAAAAACGGCTCTATAAATTCATAACTTTTCGAATAATGAATATTCATTAACGATTTTAGATTTCAGAAATAATAATAAAACTAAAACAAAAAAACGGGGTTGCTTTTTCTCAAATTATGTTTTTTCAATTTTAGAACTCCTTCTAAGGATGCCAGTTTTGGGCACGCAGTTTAAGCGCGGCACATAAAACGTCTTTCCTGCTTATCAGGCCAATCAGTTTACCATTTTCTATAATAGGAAACCTTCGGGCATGGTGTTCATAAAAAAGGGAAGCGCACTCAAAAATGCTCGCGTTCTTATCTATTGTTGGCACATTGGTTGCCATATATTGTTCAATTTTCATATCGCCAATAGGCATAT
>JAENXB010000216.1 GCA_016649785.1 Flavobacteriaceae bacterium | reverse complement strand
TGGGTCTTAATGTGAACCAACTTGTTTTTCCGGGATTGCCAAAAGCAGCTTCCCTGAGATCTCTTTCTAAACGTGATTTTGATTTAGAAACTGTTCTGGAACGTATTTTAGACCACCTTGAAAAATTCTTGAATAGTTTGAATAAAACTCCAGGTGACGAAATTCTTTCCAGGTATGAAAAAGAATTATTTCGAAAAAATAAAGCCTCTACTTTCGAGTTACCCGATGGAAATTTGCTTACCGGGATTATCAAAGGAATAACTCCCACAGGTCTTTTAAAAGTACAGGTGGAAGATGATATTATTAAAACCTTTGATTTGAAGGAGCTAAAATTGCTTTTTTAAACCTTAGCTATATTTTCACTTAAAGTAGAGATGAATTTTTTAAGCGGACTTTTAACCATCATTGCCATCATAGCATTAAATTTACCTTCAAATAGCAATTGTACATCACAGCTGTCATCACTGGAAGCTTCAATAATAGCATTAAGCGTGAAATTGAATTTTTCAGAAGTAGAACCTAATACAACCAGATCCGGTTCATGGGTTTCCTGAATTTTTAGTTCTATCTGGGGCATTCCTTTTAGGGCAAACAAAAAGGAATCAGGAGCAGTTATCTCGAATTTTTCCATGCTCTCCGGCATCAATTGCTTATAATTTTCTACCTGTGTCAGAAAATTATACATTTCTTTTTGATTCTTTTTTACGGTTACTTTTGGGCTTTCTAAATTCATTTTATGGTTTCCAGTTGCTTGGATCTTTTCGCCAGGATTTTAAAGTTTCGGCTTCAGATGCGTTAATATAATTTGATTTTACGGCGGTATCTATTAAGTGATCGTAACCGCTAAGTGTATACAAATCAATGTTGGCTTTCTTAAAATTATCTTCGGAAATCTTAAATCCGTAGGAAAAAATCGCCAGAAGGCCTTTGATGGTTACATTGGCTTCCTGCAGCGCTTTAATCGCGTTTAAACTGCTGTTTCCGGTACTTATCAAATCTTCAATTACCACTACGGTTTGACCACTTTCCAGGTGACCTTCAATTTGATTTTTCCTGCCGTGGCCTTTTGCTTCCGGACGAACGTATATAAACGGAAGATTCATGTATTCTGCCACCAGCATTCCTATGCCAATTGCGCCTGTAGCTACTCCGGCAATTACGTCTGGCTTGCCATATAGCTCCTCAATTTGCCGGGCAAAATTCTCCCTTACAAAATTTCTTATGGGCGGGTACGACAAAATTATCCTGTTATCACAATAAATAGGAGATTTCCATCCACTTGCCCAGGTAAAAGGTTGTTGTGGTTCTAATTTAATTGCTTTAATTTGCAAAAGCAATTCGGCAGTTTTAATTGCTGTTTCTTTATTTAAAATCATACTGCAAATGTATAAAGTTTTTGTAAATGATATCCCAATAATCCTTTCAACCAAGAAAAATATTGGAGGGAACTATTCTTCCTTCCCCATTAAAAACGTAAACTTCGAAGAAATTATCGAAAAAATCAATAACGGGGAGTCGTTATATGTCAATTTATATCACGAAAAGGAAAAAAAACTGCTAAAACATTTGCTCAAAAAATTACCGGTAGTTACGGCTGCAGGGGGAATGGTATTTAACGATAACAAGGAAATTTTATTTATTTACAGGAATAAGCGGTGGGACCTGCCAAAGGGCAAAATGGAAAAAGGCGAAACCATGGAGGAATCGGCTATACGAGAGGTTATGGAAGAAACGGGTGTTAAAGACCTTGAAATAACCCGATTTTTACGAAAAACCTATCATGTTTTTAAACGCAAGGATAAGTATAGGCTGAAAGTTACCAACTGGTTTGAAATGCACACTTCGTATAACGGAGAATTAATTCCTGAAAAGGCCGAAGGGATTAAAAAGGTAAAATGGAAAAATTTCGCAAAAACCCAAAAAGCGCTTACAAAATCTTATGCAAACATTAAACTCCTTTTCCCAAAGGAATATTTAACGACCCACCCTAAAGACAGGGTAGTTTAAATGGGTACTTTCGTAGTATTTGGATTGTTTGTGAAGCCATTCTAATTGTGCCTCTGGATCCTTCGAAAATTCACGGTCGGAATTCTTTTTTTCCTTAAACTCTTCATTTAAACCTGGATCCTCTTCCAACATTTTTTTTGCCAAATCCTCAAAAACATAAGAGGAAAATCCTTCCTTTTGTTGCAGAATGCTATCGAAGAAATTCCAGTTAAAAAAGGAATCAGGTGTTGTAGGCTCTAAAGTTTCAATTAAATATCGTACCGCGGGCTGAAAGGTTTTTATATATAGATCGCCTTTTCTAAAAGTGATGCTATCCAAGGTTTTGCTCACCCTGGTATTTGTATGGGGGTAATGTCCCTCATAAGTATCTTTTTGCGTCTCAAAATCCTCAATATGATATACTTCTACAAGCAAAGTTGTATCCTGTTTAAAAGGCGTCATTTCCACCTCATTGGTTTTTAAAATATCTATTACATTCCACCAGCCTTGCGGTATCACATAAGCTCTTGGGATTTCAATTTTATCTGTGGCAACATAGTTATTGTAATAATCTATTTCTTTGGTAAATGGCTTTTCCCTATTGTATTTCAGGCGTTTTCCCCCTGTAACCTCACTGGTAAGGACCTCAGCTTCATATCCTTTAAATTTTATTTTTGAAACATTGCTGCTGTCCACTTTAAAATTAACGGGATAATAGCGTTCGGTAAGATATTTTCTTTGAGCACGCGCCCTCAGGTCTTTTATAGTAACCTGATCTCTTTCAGCAATATCTATTATCGATCTCAAAGCTCTATAGGTGCCTTCTACCCTTTTTTTGTAAGGCTTTAGCATATGGGTTTCAATCATTATCCCCACGGTATTCCATAATGCTGCATATCCGGTGGAATAGCGCGGAATATCAAGAAATTGAACAAATCCTTTTTCCGGTGGTTCATTATGAACATTTACATAAGGTGTGATTTCCCAGTCATTTTCCCAAAGAGATGCTTCAAGGGAAGGCATCATTTTTTGTTGAATATATTCCCCCAATTCGCCACCCAACCTATTATGCTGAGTGAAAAGATGGGTCAGGGTATATTGATAATCGGCGCCATTGCTAACGTGAGTGTCTACAAAAATATCCGGTTTTACCTTTTGGAAAATCCCGGCAAAACTCCTGGCGTTTTTGGTGTCGGCTTTAATAAAATCCCTGTTTAAGTCGTAGTTGCGGGCATTTCCTCTAAACCCGTATTCTTTAGGACCATTTTGGTTTGTTCGGGTAGTGGAATTCCTGTTTAAAGCGCCTCCAATATTATAAACTGGTATCGTGGCCAAAATGGTGTTTTTGGGAACCGCGATTGAATCCTGTGCCAAATCCCGGAACAGCATCATGGTAGCATCAATCCCGTCACTTTCCCCGGGATGAATTCCATTATTTATTAAAATTATGGTGTAGTCTTCCCTTAATTTGTCAAAATCGAATTTTTCATCCGGGCTGTAAATTGCCAGATGCAAGGGTTCCCCACTATCGGTTTTTCCGTATTCAACTAACTGAATTGTGGGAAAAGCATCGCCAAGTTGTTTGTAATAATCAATTACCTGCCGGTAAGTAGCTGTTTCAGTGCCTTCAGATTTTTCAAAAACAGTTTCAAAATCGTATTCCCTGATCAATTTATATTTTGATAAATCGCAAGAAGTCAAAAGTATAACAACAAGTAGTGCTGAGAAGATTTTTTTCATAAGAGCCTAACCAATTAATAATACAAACTTATCCAAATCTGCTAATCCAGCCAAAACTAAGTAAATTCCAAAGATTAAGGACATACATTGTTAAAATTAACTTAATGCAAGCTTAAATTTCAATCGATTTAAATTAAAAGCTACCTTTGACTCAGATTTAATTTGGCGCAGAAAAATTACGTCCGTTTCTGTTTTAACGAAAATTTCACTTTATAATTTTAAACTATTGGACAAAAAACTATTGGTTTTTTTATTTTTATTGTGTTTCGGAAATATTTATTCCCAAACCATTAAAGGGAAGATCCTGAATGCGACAAGCCTACAACCTGTTGAAAATTCAACTATTTTCAATTTGGCTTCTGAAGTTATTGCTGTTTCAAATAGCAAGGGAGAGTTCGGCATTAAAGCAGAGAAGTTTCCGGTAATGCTTCATATTTCAGCAGATGGGTTTGCAGATCAGCTAGTTGAAATAAAAAATTCTGACCAAAAAATCGAAATTTATTTAATTCTTACTTCTGAAGTGCTTTCGGAAGTAATTATAAGAAGTACAATGATCCCAATTAAACTTCAAAAGATCCCTGCTTCTGTAAGCCTAATTTCTGCTGAAGATCTGAAACGAATAGATGCTAGCAATCTCGTGACGGCTTTTAACAATGTACCCGGGGTTTATGTGAACCAGGGCGCTCTTAATACCACCAAACTCAATATTAGGGGAATTGGCGCCAGGTCCCAATATAGTACTAACCGGATTCAGGCATATTTTAATGAAATTCCTCTTACTACTGCTGAAGGTGAATTGACTCTGGATGACATAGATTTAGAATCCCTCTCAGGTATTGAAGTGATTAAAGGACCCACATCAAGTTTATATGGAG
>JAENXB010000310.1 GCA_016649785.1 Flavobacteriaceae bacterium | reverse complement strand
TACTTCCATTAAAGGCTCATATGCCTGGTCATAACGTTGAGCTTTGGCATCATCATAAGCCAATGCAGCCTTAACCGCACAATCTGTATCCTGGGCTTTTAGCAATCCGGTGCTTAAAAATATTCCGGAAAGGATAAGTATGAATTTCTTTTTCATTTTTTTAGTTTTAAAAGTTTTAATAGTTTTATAGTGGTTAATCGAATTTTCTTTGCACAAACCATTTATCATTTAATGATAAACTTATGGATAGTTTTAAAAAGTTTTCTTTTATCAAACCTGAGTTTGTAGTACCGCGCTGTCCATACTCAATCCCAAGGTTTGCATTGGAGAAATTATTTCCTACTGGTAATCCAACTCCAAAAGATATGCCAAACTCATTTATCGCTTCATTATTGATCTGAAGTCCTGTTTCTTCAAAACGAATTCCGGCCCGGTAAACTATCCTGTTAAAGTAGCTCGTCAGGGAATTGTATTGGGGTATATAAAAACCTCCAAGCCTGTATTGGGAAGCATTTTGATAACTCACGTCCTGATTTGGAGTTACGAAATTAAAATCTTCCGCCTGGATATTGGAATATTCGGCTCCTAAAAACCATTTGTTTGATGCTCCCAATCCGGCTCCAAGAGTAAGTTGCGCCGGTAAACTAAGGTCTGAATCGGGGAAAGTGATATCCTTTTCACTGGTTACCAATTCACTCCCGTTTGCACCTAAGGTAATTGTTGCGGTGTTTCGAATTTTTTTTGCGGTAATATCCATTTTAGGCGAATAGGTAGCCGCGGTATAAAAATTCAGGTTATCTGAAAGTGCCCGTTGATAATCCAATCCGAAATTAAGGTTAAAACCACTTAAGTCTGTTCTATCAATTTGTCTTGTCCCAAACTGAATTCCATTTTGAAATGCGGTAAAGTTTTTTTGAATATTTCCGAAGTTGTAATTGACATTTACCCCTAAACTCAAATTGTCTGTGACCGCATAGCCGGTACTTAAATACACCTTATTCATTCCGCCACGTCCTGTAAACCGGTTTGCAGTTTCCTCATTGACATTCAAAATCTTATATCCCACTGAGTTAAAAGGAATGAGGCCAAAGCCAAAATTCAATTTTCCGGTTGGAACCCCTATTGCCAGGTAATCCAGGGAAGTTGTTCTGCTGCTTTCGCTGACCTGATCATTTTTTAGTTGAGTGCTCTGATGGCTTCCCCCAACCGTATAAGTGGTTAACTTTAACCTGCCGTAGCCGGCGGGATTCCTTAGATTAAGGTGTATGCTGTCTGAAAAAAGCCGCAACCCCCCCATTGATTGATTTTCTACCGTACCCTTAAACTTTGTGAGGCCAATTCCGTAAAATGAATAGGGAGATGAAGTCCCTTCTTGCGCGGCCGCCAGCACAGTAGTTAGTAAGGCCACGATTATTATAAATCGTTTAATCATTGAGATTTGTTAAATTCTAATATATAATTCAATCCTTCCAGGAGGAAATTTGAGTTCGCAAAGATGCTATTTTTTAATCGCTTACACAAAAATTGTGCGTCTCCACCTGTCAAAATTATTGTTAAATCTTTATATTGACCCTGATAAGCAGCAATTATTCCGTCAATTTCAGCGGTTATCCCATAAATTACCCCGGAATGCATGCAGCCATTCGTAGAGTTTCCAATGAGCGTTATTTCCTCTTCGCGGTCTAATAACGGCAAATTTTCGGTATAGCTATGCATTGCCTTATAACGCATTTCCAGACCGGGTGATATGGCCCCACCCAAATATTCGTTCTTATTATTTTTAAAATCGTAGGTAATACAGGTACCGGCATCTATTACCAAAACATTTTCGGTGGGAAAATGTTTACTTGCAGCCGACACAAGTGCGATCCTGTCGTTTCCCAAAGTATTTGGGGTAGCGTATAAATTGGCGAATACCTGCGGCAATTGTTGATCCAAAATAAACAATCTGGAACCCTCTTCTAGCTTTTGCAACCACTTTGAAGGGGTTTTTGAGACCGAAGAAAGGATGATATTGCCCGGTTTTTGATACTTTTGTTCCAATTCTTCCAGATTTTTTAAAAAATCCAGCCTCAATGAAATTTTTTTCTTAATTAGTATATCCCCCTGAAATACAGCCATTTTTACCAGTGTATTCCCTATATCGATTACAAGATTCATAGATATCTTTTAAAAAAACGAAGGTACAAAAGCATTTTTTCAAATTTTCCTTTGCAGGTTAATTAAATGAAATTATATTTGCATCCGCTTGAAAGGCTTGTTACAAGTTTTAAAGCAACTGGTACCTTAGCTCAGTTGGTAGAGCAAAGGACTGAAAATCCTTGTGTCCCTGGTTCGATTCCTGGAGGTACCACTTGAAAACCCTGAAACTTATGTTTTAGGGTTTTTTTGTTTTTAATCCTTTTTGAAATGCACAGTTTATATATTATTTACAGTAAAAAATTAAATCGGTATTATACCGGGGAGACTAATGAT
>JAENXB010000107.1 GCA_016649785.1 Flavobacteriaceae bacterium | reverse complement strand
GGACTTTGGCCAATGTAGCTGCATTAATCAGAAAATTGACGATCGTATGGGGCGCGAAGGAGTCGATCTATAAATTATATGCAGAACCCGGTTTGAGCTTTTTACAACACATCAATATTGCCAATTTTGATTTGGATGAAGCCAAAACCACAGGCGAAGTTTATTTTAATGGAACTACTTCACATTTTGACCTCAATTTTTTGGAATTTGAAGGATACACCTGTGTTTACGCAAGACGTTCTACCGAAGTAAACGCAAATTAACCCCGATCAATGTCTTTTATTTATAAAGATCTTACCGAAGCCGTTCATTCAGGCGAAAAATTATTATCGGTGTTGATAGATCCCGATAAATTCGAGGAAAGATCAGCTGAAACATTTCTTCTGAATTTACCTGAAAATGTCACCCATATTTTTGTGGGTGGGAGCACGGTGAAAATATATAAGACCGAAACAACCGTTCAGGCGATTAAAGCGAGCACCAACTTACCTGTAATTCTATTTCCGGGAGACCATTCCCAAATTACCGAAAGCGCTGACGCCATATTGTTTTTAAGCCTGATTTCAGGAAGAAACCCTGAATTTCTTATCGAACAGCAGGTGAAATCGGTTTCTCAGTTGCGCAATTCTAAATTGGAGATCATTCCCACCGGTTATATCTTAATTGATGGCGGGAATAAAAGTGCTGTTCAAAGAGTGAGCAATACAAAGCCTATTCCTCAAACAGAAGTTGAAACCATTGTAAACACAGCTTTGGCAGGACAATTTTCTGGAAAAAAACTTATTTACCTCGAAGCGGGCAGTGGTGCTCAAATTTCGGTTTCAGAAGAAATTATCTCGGCAGTTAAAGAAGCGATAAATATTCCGCTGATTGTGGGTGGCGGCATCCACAGCAAACAACAACTAAGGAGATCCTATGAAGCCGGAGCAGATATGGTGGTGATCGGGACCGCTTTTGAAAACGGGGATTTTTTATAGACATTAAAACTTGAATGTGGTTTTATTTCAATTGAACCATTCCCTAT
This sequence comes from Flavobacteriaceae bacterium, assembly GCA_016649785.1. Taxonomy (GTDB): domain Bacteria; phylum Bacteroidota; class Bacteroidia; order Flavobacteriales; family Flavobacteriaceae; genus Gillisia. Next base: position 8,459 of record JAENXB010000107.1, on the reverse strand, counting down.
TAAAACATTAGTGCATTCGTGGCAGATTTTTGCGTTAAATTTTTATGGCCACGAATGCACGAATAATTTTCTATTCTTCCTCAATCTGCTTTTTTATATTCTGAACGATACTGAAGAATCCCGCGTTTTCATTAGACGGATCATAAATGAAAAGTGCTCACAGGACAAACTTCTAACTTCTAATCTCTAACTTCCAACTTCAAATCCCTAACTTTGATAAATAAATAAAATATTTGTGCATTCGTGGCTAAAACAATTATAAAATGAAAATTTCAGTAGAACTTACTCTTACGCCCATTCAGGATAATTACGAACCGGCTATCATCAATTTTATTAAAAAACTCAGGAATTCCGGATTAACCGTAAAAGAAAATCCTCTAAGCACCCAGGTGTACGGCGATTATGACCAGGTGATGCAATTGCTTACCAGGGAAATAAAAACAGCTTTTGAAGCCATTGACCGCGGATTGATCCATGTGAAAATTGTGAAATCTGACCGAAGCGATTATGCAGCCGATTTTTGATTTCTTTTTTGAGCAGTACTACGGATATAAAACCCTTTTTATAATTCTGGAGATAATTGCGGTAATTTTTGGGTTTTTGTCTGTTTGGTATGCCAAACAGGAAAATATCATGGTATATCCCACCGGAATTATAAGCACCCTCATTTTTGTGTATTTGCTTTGGCAATGGGGGCTTTTGGGTGATATGATGATCAATGCCTACTATTTTTCTATGAGTATTTACGGCTGGTATATCTGGACCAGAAAAGTAGATGCGGTTCATTTTACGCCCATTACTTATATGACGAAAAAGGAACATACCCTGGCAGCATTGATTTTTTTAGGCACCCTGATTTTTGTATATTCGGTATATGAATTATTTGATAAATGGACCAACTGGACCGCTTATGTGGATACTTTCACTACCGCGATTTTCTTTGTGGGAATGTGGTTAATGGCCCGCAAAAAAATTGAAAACTGGATCTATTGGATCATAGGTGATATTATTTCGGTGCCGCTTTATTTTTATAAGGGGCTCACCCTCACCAGTTTTCAGTATTTATTATTTACTATTATTGCCGTTTATGGCTATATCGCATGGAAGAAAAGCTTAAACAAGAATCTTCAGCCTGCCTGAAAGCGGTGCTTTTTGGACCGGAATCTACAGGGAAAACTACCCTGGCAGCCCGGCTTGCACTTCATTTTAAAACAGAGTGGGTGCCGGAATACATGCGGGATTACCTGCAAAAAAAATGGGATGATAAAAAGCAAACCTGTCAGCCTCCAGATTTAATTCCTATCGCTAAAGGCCAGATGCAGCGCGAAAACAAATTGGCGAAAATGGCCAATAAAGTGTTGTTTTGTGATACAAATTTACTCGAACTTAAAGTCTATTCTGAAGCCTATTATCACGGTTACTGCAACCCCGATCTTCTTAAACATGCGTTAAACAATAGGTACGATATATACTTTTTAACTAATATTGATACTCCCTGGACTCCGGACGATCTAAGGGATAAACCCCGGGACAGGGAAGCCATGTTCAAAAAATTTAAAAGCACCCTACTGCTTCATAATCGTCCTTTCATAGTATTAAGTGGTGATGAAAACGAACGTTTTAATGCCGCTGTTTCAGCAATTATCGAACTTTTAAATCGAAAGAATTGAATTTTAGTCAGAAAGATATACAGCAAATAGAGGAGAAAGGCCTGAGTGTTGAACAGATAGAGGAGCAAATCGAAATTTTTAAACGCGGAAATGTAGCCCTTGATATTCAGGCTGCCGCGACGGTTTGGGATGGAATATTTTTTTATTCCGAACAGGAGAAATACGAGTACATCTCATATTACGAAAAGCAAAAAGATCAACTTGAGATTATCAAATTTGTGCCTGCTTCCGGTGCTGCCACAAGGATGTTTCAGGATTTGCAGGTTTTTCTTGAGGAGTTTAAACCTAAAATGGAATCCCTTCCGGAATATCTTAAAAGAACCAATAATAAGAATTTAAAACTGTTTTTTGATAATATAGAAAAACTGCCATTTTACAAACGGGCTCTAAATAATGCGAGGGAAAATCAACCCGGATTTGACGAACTTAATAGGTATTCCCGAAAATTATTGTTGGTGCAAACTATTTTATACTCACATGGCCTTGGTTTAAGCAATTATCCAAAGGGGCTGGTGCCTTTTCATGATTATACAAATTATGTCGCGACCGCTTTTGAAGAACATTTATATGAGGCAGCTAAATATGCAGAGGTAAATGGAGAAGCCAGGTTGCATTTTACGATTTCTGAAGAACATAAGGAAAAATTTGAGGCGGAATTTGATGATATTAAATCCAGGGCCGTAAAGAAAACCGGGATTGCATTTAAAGTTTCCTATTCATTTCAGGATCCTAAAACCGATACCATCGCGGTAGATGAAAATAACGAGCCTTTCCGGACAAAAGATGGAGAGTTGTTTTTTAGGCCGGGCGGACATGGCGCTCTTATTGAAAATCTGAACAATCAAAAAGCAGATCTGATTTTTATAAAAAATATAGACAATGTAGTGGTCGCTTCAAAATTGGATGAAGTTGCAGAATATAAAAAAATGCTGGCCGGCAAGCTTTTAAAAGTTCAGGAACTGTGTTTTTCTTATCTCAATAGTCTTGAAACCCAAAAACCTTCAGAAAAAAATATTCAGGGAATTCTTCAATTTATCGAAAACGAATTGTTTTACACCTTTCCGGAAGATTTTGATGATCTTTCAGAAGAAAATAAAATTCAGCAGTTAAAATCCCGCTTAAATCGCCCTCTGCGTATCTGCGGAATGGTAAAAAATGAAGGCGAACCCGGTGGAGGTCCGTTTCTGCTAAAAATGAAAAATGGAGAACATTCCATACAAATTATTGAAGGCGCTCAGATTGACAAAAATGATCCTCTGCAAAAGCAGATCGCGAAAAACTCAACACATTTTAATCCGGTAGATCTTATCTGCGGATTGAGAAACTACAAGGGAGAAGCATTTGATTTAACCGAATTTGTAGATTCCGAAACCTGTTTTATCACCTCAAAAACAATTGATGGGAAAGTGATAAAAGCACTGGAACTTCCCGGATTATGGAATGGGGCCATGGCAAAATGGAACAGCGTTTTTGTAGAAGTTCCGTTGAGTACTTTTAACCCGGTAAAAACGGTAATGGATTTATTGAAACCCAGCCATCAGCCAACTTAAATTATGCCCGATTTAGAAGCCATTAAGCAGGAATTGACCTGGAAAGCCGTCCGGAGTTCCGGTCCCGGCGGGCAACACGTAAATAAAACGGCGTCAAAAGTAGTTATTCAGTTTGATGTCGCGAATTCTCAGGCGCTCACCGAGGAGGAAAAAATGAGGATCCTGAAAAAATTAGAGCCCAGGTTAACCACAAATGCGGTGTTAATTATAGAGAGCAGCGATTCCCGAAGTCAGCATCAAAACAGGGATTCGGGGATTGAACGTTTGTTGGATATAATTACGAATGCTTCCAAAAAACCAAAACCGCGTAAAAAAACCAAGCCAACAAAGGCTTCAAAATTTAAGCGTTTGCGGGAGAAAAAGATGCGTGGCGAGAAAAAGGAAAACCGCCAAAAACCTTCGTTATAATCTGAACTTCCTGGAGTTATTCCAAAAGATACTGTAATTTAAATTTTTGTCACATATAAAAATAAATCACAGCACTTAAAATATCTTTTATTAGTGCATTCGTGGCTTATTTTGGAAGATTACACTCCCTAAATTAAAAGCGAACATAAGAGAAACCAAGTTTTTGAACGTTTAAATGTCTTTTCCAATTTCAGAATATTAAAGGAAAAAATGTGGATTTATTACCCATTAATTGATTCAATATAAAACGATTCCACATAAAATTTTGTTAATCAGTTTTCGCTGACAATTCGGAATAAACCGAAAATCCGGGGTTTCAAAACATTTAAGAATTTGCTTCGCATTTTGGAATAATTTTTTCTTTTCATATCATAACTAAAGCGAATTAATAACCATTAATTTAATTAATTATGAAAAATCTAGGATTAACATTTGCAGCCATCGGATTGTTTTTTGCAACTGCTGCACAGGCACAGGAAGTTGAAGCAACCGCAACAACAGAAACAACATTAGTTACAGAAACAGCGGTTCAAACCGATGATTTTAAAAAGATTGAAGTTTCGGAATTGCCGGAAGCAGTTACAGCGGCTATCGCTACAGATTTTGAGGGAGCGACCACAAAGGAGGCTTATGTTAAGGAAAAGGAAGGAAAATTGATTTACAAGATCAAATTGGATGTGAACGGTGTTGAGAAAAAAGTATATGCTGATGCCGATGGAAACTGGATTAAAAAAGAAGATAAAAAGAAAGAATCTTACTAATATCTTCAATTTTTAAAAATTTTGTAAGCTGCCAAATTGGGCCACCAACTTTTCCCAAGTTCAAAAACTTTGGAAAAGTTAAACGCCAAATTTGGCAGCTTTTTTTTTGGGCTTTAATTAAGACGTCAACCATTCATAATTAGTAAATTTGCATGATCCTTAAAGCAGGAATTTTTATGGCGACAATTCTTATAGTGGAAGATGATGTGGCATTTGCTACAATGCTTAAAACCTTTTTTAAAAAAAGGGATTATAAGGTTGAAACCGCTTTTTCCGCCGCAGAGGCATTTAAGAAATTAAGTTTACAGCCATTTCAAGTCGTTTTAACCGATGTGAGGTTGCCCGATAAAGATGGTTTGGAGATCCTTTTGGAAGTTAAAGCCAACTATAAAGATGTTCAGGTAATTATGATGACCAATTATGCTGAAATTAATATGGCAGTAAAAGCGATGAAGAACGGGGCTTTTGATTATGTTTCAAAACCTTTTCAGCCGGAATCGATATTACAAACCATAGAAAATGCCTTGAGCCAGAAATCGGTTGTCAGTGAAAAGGGAATTTCGGCCAAAAGTAGAGTCAAGGAAAATGGGAAAACCGCTGCGAATAAGCTTTCGTCTGAATTTGTAAAGGGAGTAAGTGATGCGGCCCTAAAACTCATTGATTATATTGAATTGGTAGCTCCTACCAACATGTCTGTATTAATTATGGGCGAAAGCGGAACTGGGAAGGAGCAGGTCGCAAAAAGCATTCACGATAAAAGCAAACGAAAGGGCGCTCCTTTTGTGCCTGTAGATTGCGGTGCAATTCCCAAAGAGATCGCTTCCAGTGAATTTTTCGGTCATTTAAAAGGTTCTTTTACCGGCGCTATCCAGGACAAAACCGGTCATTTTGAAGCAGCCAATGGAGGAACCCTGTTTTTGGACGAAATAGGGAATCTGGATTACGGGCTGCAAATGCAGTTATTACGTGCTTTGCAGGAGCGAAAAATAAAACCTGTGGGAAGCAATTCTGAAATAAAAGTTGATATCCGGGTGGTAACTGCCACAAATGAAGATTTGGCCCAGGCAGTAAGAGAGGGTAATTTCAGGGAAGACCTGTACCATCGTTTAAACGAATTTTCCATTCAGGTGCCGGCTTTACGCGACAGAAGCGAGGATTTGATGTTGTTTGCAGATCATTTTCTGGATGAAGCCAATGCCGAATTGGAAAAAGAGGTTATTGGTTTTAGCGATGAGGTTATAGAAGCTTTTGAGAATTACAGCTGGCCGGGGAACTTGCGCGAGCTGAAGAATACCATAAAAAGGGCAGTTTTGCTTACTCAGGATCCAATTATTCCTTTAAAAGTATTGCCGCATGAAATAGCTTCGGCAAACAAAATGGACGACTCCTACAGTTTTTTTAAAAATAAAAATGAAGAAAGCCTGCTCCTGGATGCCCTTGAAAAAGCTCAGGGAAACAAAAGCAAAGCAGCCAGGCTTTTGTCTATAGACAGAAAAACACTTTATAACAAGCTCAAACAATATAATATCAAGCTTTAATTTCCTTTTGCAAGTCTATGAGCAAAACTTCAATTTCCTGCACCAGGCAGGATGTTTTGTCTTCCGGCAGAAGCTCATATTCCTTGCGCTCCAATTGTTCCAGTTTGCTGATAATTTTCCCTGCCTTCAATTGCTTGAACATTGGAAGCATCCTGTGGGCGATTTGCGCCGCCCGCTCAATATCATTTTGCTTTTGAGCATATACGATTTCCTTTAAATTGATCTTATTGCTATTGATAAAAGCATTTAAAATAGTATCCAGTGCTTTTTGATCTGCTCCGGCAAATAATAAAATTTCGTCTAAAGAATAATCCTTGGAATTTGGTGCATAACTCCTCGCATGGAGTTGGTTGTTTTTCAATTTCACTTTTAGAATTTCCCCAATCTTCAGCAATAATTCTCCGGGTCTATAAGGTTTAAGCAAATTGCCTGCAAAACCTGCCTCTAAATAGGTGGTGGTGGTGACATTCGCCCTTCCTGAAACTGCAATTACAGGGATTTCAGAAAATTTGGGGTCGTTTTTGAGCGCTTTCACCAAATTGAAACCATCCATTTTCGGCATTTGTATATCGGTAACTACCAGGTGGTAACTTTTGTTTTCCAATTTTGTAAGCGCTTCTTCTCCGTTTGACGCGATATCACAATTCATTCCAACAGATTTTATCAATTCTCTGGCCAATGCCAGTTGTGAAGCTTCATCATCTACCACCAGGATATTTTTTCCGCTTAGGTCGAAATCTGTAATATTCATTTCGTGAGGAATTTCAACCTTCTCGGTTACTTTAATTACCGGAATATGCACAGTAAACTCGCTTCCTTTTCCGGGTTCGCTTTTTAGTTCCACCGAACCTTTCAGCAAACCTGCGATCCTTTTGGCAATGGCTAATCCCAGCCCGGTTCCACCGAATTTTTTTTCTATTTGGTTGTGTTCCTGAGAAAATTCCTCAAAGATCTCCCGCTGCTTCAATTTTGAAATTCCAATCCCGGTATCTTTGATTGAGATCGTTAAAAGATAACTGTCTTCAATTTCCTTTTTCATTGAAATGGCCGCTGTTATTCCTCCGGTTTCAGTAAACTTATATGCATTGGTGATTAAATTGGACAATATTTGTTTGATGCGAAAAGGATCGCTCAAAACTGTGCAATCTGTATCTTCCGGAGCGATAACGGTTAATTTCAGGCCCTTTCTGTCATTCCCGGGAATTGTATTATAGAGGGTTTCTTCCAAAAGATTTTTAGGGTTAAATGGCAGTTTTTCAACCCCCATCTTTCCTGCTTCCAGTTTAGATAAGTCCAGTAGATCATTTACCAGGTGAAGAATGAATTCTGAAGATTTTTTGAGATGCCCAAGATAATGATCCTGCTTGGTGTTAAGTCCCGATTTTTTCATCAACTCGGTATATCCAATAACCGTATTTAACGGCGATCTAAGATCGTGGGTGATGGTGGACATGAATTGCTCCCTGCGCTGCATCAAAGCCTCTGTGAACAATTTAGCTTCTTCCAGTTTTACCCTGTATCTCTGGCCTTTGGAAACATCACTAACTATTAAAAAGAGGAACAAAAGGATAATTAAAATGCTGGCTATTCCCACTATAATGATAATTCGGGATACTTGCTCCAGCAGGATCTGCGAATTTTCCACCCGGGACAAGGAAATTTGCCGTTCTTCCATTTCAATTTCAGTAAGCAGATTTCTCAATTGCTCATTCAGAACAATATCATTATCGAGCAATTCATTTTCCTTCTTGTTGATGATCTCACGGAATTTTTGGTTTTCCTGTTCCAGTTCGCTCAGCACTTTTTTTACGGAGACGATCAGGGAATCTGAACTGACACTTGATAGTTGTTTCGGATCTTCATCCCTTGAAAATTCCAGCAATTGAATTAAAACGCGGCGTTGATGCGGTTCCAGGTCGGCGAACCGCGTGTCGTAATTTGATTCCCCAAAAGAGGGATCCATTTTTTGAAGTTCCTTTATCACCTGGGCATAGTAACTTGTATTTCCATCCTGGGATCTCAATTTCAACAATTGCTCCAGGTTCTCACTTTTTTTGGATAAAAGTGTGGTGATACTATCCAGTTCAGCCTTCATTACCGTATCGGCATAAGTTTTCCTTAGGGAATCAATTTTGTTTTGAATGCTGTCTATTTGTGCGGAATATCTGTTTAGATCTATGGTGTCCCCAGATTGGATAAATCGCCTGCCAGTGCTCTCTGTTTCATATAAGTCTGTAGCTATTTCACTTACTAAAAGCAATTGTTGGTTGTTAAGGCTGTTGGATTGCGTAAGGCTTGAAAATTTTACAACCTGGGTATAAATGAACCATACGGCTACGGCTGCAAGGGCTGCTACCAGCAAATATCCTATAATGACCTTTAGGGTGATGGATCGCTTCGCATTTTTCATAAAAAAAATATTGCCAAAATTACGCCATTTCTTTTAAAGTTCCATAATCGGGTTAAAATTCAAAAAAACCTTGTTACATTTGCGACATATCTCAAAGGGGTGTCAGATTCTGGAACTAGTTC
>JAENXB010000189.1 GCA_016649785.1 Flavobacteriaceae bacterium | reverse complement strand
GAAACCCCAACCCGATACCGCATTTCAACATTGGCTCTATAAAAAACCTAACAGGAAGGAACGGCTGATCAAAATTTATTCGGAAAAGCAGGTGGTTCAAATGGGAAATTCCTATGTAGCCTTGAACGAATGGATAAAAAGAACAGGAGAAGCCCCTGAAATTATAGACTCGGTACTCACCAAAAAATCAATTAACCGATTGAAATCCTGGTATTTCAACAATGGCTGGTTTAATGCTGAAGCGGAATACGAAGTAAAACCTAGCCGGAAAAAAAGAGGTGAAATAGACTATCATGTAACTTCACATCATTCCTATATTGTAGACTCCATCCGCCAAAGAATAGATTCAGAAGTAATTGATTCCCTATACAATGCCTATTCGGAAGAATCAAAAATAAAATCGGGGATCCAATACCGGACTTTAGATTATAATGCTGAACGAGACAGGCTCACAAAATTATTCAGGAACAATGGCGTGTATTATTTTGACCAGGAATACATCAGTTTTGAAGCTGATACCGTAAATACCAACTACAAGGTCAATACAACGGTTATAGTGAATAACCGACAGATCTCGGATGGCGACAGCACATCGCGGGTTCCGTTCAAAATACACAAAATAAGCAAGGTGAATGTGTTTACCGATTACACCTTTATAAATCAAAATAAACCGGTAACAGACAGTGCCTTTTACAAAGGTTACAATATTTACAGTTTTGATGAATTGAAATATATACCCCGCGCTATTACCGATGCTATTTTTATTAAACCGGGAGAGATCTTTAAAGATACCGATAGGACAAGGACTTACAGCAGGATGAGTTCCCTGAGGGTTTTTAAATATCCAAACATTGAATACTCACTGGATCCTGCCGATTCCACCAATACAGATTTGGTTGCCAATATCTTTTTATCTCCACAACCCAAATATTCTTTGGGATTTGATTTTGATATCTCACAAAGCAATATTCAGGATTTTGGGATTGGATTTGGAGGATCTTTGTTAATTCGAAGCGTATTCAAGGGTGCTGAAAATTTCGAAATTTCAGGTCGTGGGAGCATTGGTTCTTCTTCTGATGCAGCCCAAGGCAGCTCAAACGATCGGTTTTTCAATATTTCTGAAATTGGTGCCGATATAAAACTCACCTTCCCAAGAATTTTTCTTCCCTTTAATACAGAAAAATTTATCCCAAAATATATGGCGCCATTTACTTCCCTGAGCTTAGGAGTGAGTACACAAAGCAACATTGGGCTGGACAAACAAAATCTAAACGGAATATTAAATTACAGATGGAACCCATCCCGTATCGTGTCGAACAGGTTGGATTTAGTCAACATTCAATATGTACGGAATTTAAATACCGATAATTATTTTAACGTTTACAGGAATACCTATAACAATCTAAATAAAATAATTCAATCCGGAGATGTGGTTACCAGTCCTTCTTATTTAAATGAAGAAGGTTTATTGATCATTCCCGTCGGTGCCGAAGGTTTTATTGAAAGCGTGAACCAGAACAATCCTGAAACTTCCGGATTAACAGCGAAACAAAAGCAGGAGGTGGACAATATAAGTGAAAGAAAGAACCGGCTAACTGAAGATAATTTAATTTACGCTTCCAATTTCACCTATCTCATTAACAATAAAGATAATTTATACGATGAAGATTTTTCTCGCTTTAGGTTCAAAGTTGAAACCGCGGGAAATTTCCTTTCAGCACTGTCGGCTTTAACTGGTGCCAAAAAGAATGATCAGGGCGTCCACAGCATTGTGGGAGTGAATTTTTCTCAATACGTCAAAACAGAGATCGATTATATTAAACATTGGGATCTGGGGGACAAAAACATATTTGCAGTCCGGGCTTTTGGCGGGGTAGCCATTCCTTACGGAAACTCAAACAGCATTCCATTTATAAGAAGTTTTTTCGCTGGTGGCCCAAACGATAACCGGGCATGGCAGGCTTATGACCTTGGTCCCGGCAGTACCGGCGGGCGAAACGAATTTAATGAGGCGAACATGAAACTCACCTTTAACGCAGAATACAGATATAATCTTTTTGGAGCTTTAAACTCCGCGTTTTTTATTGATGTAGGTAATATCTGGAATGTGCTGGATATTGTAGAAGATGAAGATGCTACATTTACCTCCTTTTCTGATTTGCAGGATATTGCAGTTGGATCCGGAATTGGCCTCCGATATGATTTTAATTTTTTTGTGCTTCGCTTTGATGTAGGATTTAAAACCTACGATCCATCGAGGCCGTTAGGCGAAAGATGGTTCAAAGATTACAATTTTCCCAATGCTGTTTATAATGTAGGGATCAATTATCCGTTTTAAACAAACTAATTTTCTTATTTTTGTAATCTTATAATTTAAATACACAACTATGAGTCACAATATTAAGCCTGGCGTAGCCACAGGAAAAGAAGTCCAGGAGATTTTTAAATATGCTAAAACCAAGGGTTTTGCTTTACCCGCAGTTAATGTTATTAATACAAATACAATAAACTCAGTTTTGGAAACTGCCGCCGAGTTAAACTCACCGGTAATCATTCAATTTTCAAACGGTGGGGCATATTTCAATGCAGGAAAAAGTTTATCCAATGAAAATCAAAAAGCTGCCATAGCTGGTGCTATTGCGGGTGCAAAACACATTCATGAGTTGGCGAAAGTTTATGGTGCCACCGTAATTTTACATACAGATCATTGCGCAAAAAAATTACTCCCCTGGATCGATGGCCTTTTAGAAGCAAGTGAAAAGCATTTTGAGCAATTCGGAATTCCTTTATATAGCTCGCACATGTTGGATCTTTCTGAAGAACCAATTGAAGAAAACATAGAGATTTCCAAAAAATATCTTGAACGTATGAGCAAGATGGGAATGACCCTGGAAATTGAATTAGGCATTACCGGGGGTGAGGAAGACGGTGTTGATAATTCTGATGTGGACGATTCAAAACTTTATACCCAGCCTGAAGAAGTAGCTTACGCTTACGAAGAATTGAGCAAAGTAAGTGATCAATTTACAATTGCTGCCGCATTTGGAAACGTACACGGGGTTTACAAGCCCGGAAACGTAAAATTAACTCCTAAGATACTTAAAAATTCACAGGAATATGTGAGTAAAAAGTTTAACGTAGAAAACAATCACATCGATTTCGTTTTTCACGGCGGAAGCGGTTCTACCCCGGAAGAAATTAAGGAAGCTATTGGTTACGGGGTAATTAAAATGAATATTGATACCGATCTACAATATGCTTTTACAGAAGGCATTCGAGATTATATGGGTTCCAAAAAAGACTATTTAAAAGGTCAGATTGGCAATCCTGAAGGAGCCGATGTTCCAAATAAAAAATATTACGATCCCAGGGTTTGGCTTCGCGAAGGTGAAAAAACCTTTAAAGCAAGACTTACAAAAGCTTTTGAAGATTTAAATAATGTGAATACGTTATAAGTTTATTTAACCATCAGTTTTAAATTTGATCCCAAATTTAAAACTGATTTTTTTTAATATATAAAACCCACAGTTTCAGGTAGAATTAATTTCCAAAAACTTGAAATCTGAAATCCGAAATTAAATGAGCTGGTTCAAAAGAACACAAAAAGGAATACAAACCACTACCGAGAATAAAAAGGATGTACCAAAAGGTTTATGGTATAAATCCCCTACCAGTAAAATTGTAGATGCCGAACAACTTGAAAAAAATTTCTATGTAAGTCCGGAAGATGGATACCATGTTCGGATTGGAAGCCCGGAATATTTCAAAATCCTTTTTGACAATAATGAATTTAAGGAGTTGGACAAAAATCTAAGCTCAAAAGATCCTTTAAATTTTGAGGACACCACAAAATATGTCAATAGATTAAAAGCAGCCCAGGAAAAAACAGGTCTTACCGATGCTGTTCGAACTGCCGTAGGAAAATCTAAAGGGAAAGATCTTGTAATTGCCTGTATGGATTTTAAATTTATTGGAGGATCTATGGGTTCTGTGGTTGGTGAAAAAATTGCCCGCGCCGCAAATTACTCTTTAAAATATAATATTCCTTTACTAATTATATCCAAATCCGGAGGGGCAAGAATGATGGAAGCTGCGCTTTCTCTTATGCAAATGGCAAAGACCTCAGTAAAACTGGCACAATTGGCAGACGCTAATATTCCTTACATTTCATTATGTACCGATCCTACCACCGGAGGCACCACTGCTTCCTTTGCAATGTTGGGAGATATCAATATTTCTGAACCAGGCGCGCTTATTGGTTTTGCAGGCCCACGAGTAGTTAAGGATACCACTGGACAGGATTTACCAAAAGATTTTCAAACCGCCGAATTTTTAAAGGAGCACGGATTTTTGGATTTTATTACAAAAAGATCAGAATTAAAAAATAAGATCAATCTCTATCTGGATTTGATCCTAAATCAACCCGTTCGCCCTTAAAACTTAAAGAACAATCACACAACTACTTATCGCAATAATTTTATTTTGTTGGAATAAGTATTCATAAAATAATAGTATATTTGCCGCTTGACAGAAAAACTGTCCATACATAAAAATCATTAAAATTAATATTGGAATGTATTTAACAATTGAAGAAAAACAAGAGCTGTTTGCAAAACACGGAAAAGGTAAAAATGATACCGGTTCCGCTGAAGGTCAAATTGCATTATTTACCCAACGTATTTCACACCTTTCGGATCATTTAAAAACGAACCGTAAAGATTACAATACAGAGCGTTCACTGGTATTATTGGTAGGTAAAAGAAGAAGTCTTCTTGATTATTTGATGAAAAAAGATGTCTTGAGATATCGTGCTATCGTTAAAGAATTACAATTAAGAAAATAAATTTAAGGGGCGTTTTTTCGCCCCTTTTTTAGTTCCTCTGCTTTAATGTTTTCTTCAGGACCATTCAAACGGCATGTAAGAAAGCTTAAATTATTAAAATGATATTTTGAGAAGTTTCACAATCTGAAATTATCAAAATATCATTTTAATTGGCCACACAACAACTACCCAACAATATAAACTAGTTCGTCATTAGGCGAGAATCATTTTATAACACAATTTGCACTGTTGCGAATTGGAATTCAAAACACAAAATATGAAACCAAAAGTTTTTAAAGAGATAATTGATCTTGGAGATGGCAGGGAAATTTCTATCGAAACCGGAAAATTAGCGAAACAAGCGCACGGGTCTGTAGAGCTTAGAATGGGTAAGGCAGTATTACTATGTACCGTAGTTTCTTCCTATACCCCATCAAAATTTGATTTTTTTCCACTTACATTAGATTACAGGGAAAAATATGCAGCCGCTGGTCGTTATCCAGGTGGATTTTTCAAAAGAGAAGCAAGACCCAGCACTGAAGAGATTTTAGTGATGCGTTTGGTAGATCGTGTATTGCGACCTTTATTTCCTTCAGACTATTCATTTGAAACCCAGGTGATGATCCAGTTAATGTCTCATGATGATGAGGTTATGCCCGATGCACTGGCCGGATTGGCAGCATCTGCAGCCATTCAGTTATCTGACATTCCTTTTGAAACCCCTATTTCTGAAGCAAGGGTTGCAAGGATCAATGGCGAATTTGTAATTAACCCAACCCGCACTCAATTGGTTGATGCCGATATCAATATGATTATTGGTGCTTCCGCAGATTCAGTGATGATGGTTG
>JAENXB010000098.1 GCA_016649785.1 Flavobacteriaceae bacterium | reverse complement strand
CGCGGTACTGCAGTCATCCCAAAATCGGTCAATGAAGGTAGGATCATTGAGAATTTAAAAAGTATCAGTGTCAATTTAGATGAAGAAGATCTTAAGAAAATCGCCAATCTCAATGAAAACTTCCGATACGTAACAGGAGGATTTTTTGTTACCGAAGGCAATACCTATGAAAATATCTATGATGAGAAATAAGTTCAAAATTCCAATCCCCGGATTTTTGGAATTTGGTAATTGGAAATTGGAATTTAACAACAAACCCCACAGCTTTTAAAAACTGTGGGGTTTTGTTTATCTATTAAATAAGGCTTAGGGCACTATTTTGCTATATTAATTGCTCTTGTCTCCCTTATAACCGTCACTTTCACTTGTCCCGGATAGGTCATATCAGTTTGGATCTTTTGCGAGATTTCAAAGGAAAGATTTGCTGCTTTATCATCGGTTACTCTCTCGCTTTCCACTATAACACGCAATTCCCTTCCTGCCTGTATGGCGTATGCTTTTTTAACTCCTCCAAACCCAAAGGCGATGTCTTCAAGATCTTTTAAACGTTTTATGTAAGAATCCAGTATTTGTCTTCTTGCTCCCGGTCTTGCACCACTTATGGCATCACAAACCTGAATAATTGGAGACAATAGGGAAGTCATTTCAATTTCATCGTGGTGGGCTCCAATGGCGTTACAAATTTCCGGTTTTTCTCCATATTTTTCGGCCCATTGCATTCCTAAAATAGCGTGAGGCACTTCGGTTTCGGAATCAGGGACTTTTCCAATATCGTGCAATAATCCGGCGCGCTTGGCCAGTTTTGGATTCAAACCTAGTTCTGAAGCCATTACCCCGCATAATTTAGCAACTTCCCTGGAGTGTTGCAATAAATTTTGCCCGTATGAGGAACGGTATTTCATTCTACCCACAATTTTGATCAATTCAGGATGCAATCCGTGAATTCCTAGATCTATTACGGTGCGCTTTCCAATATCGATAATTTCATCATCGATTTCTTTTTTGGTCTTCTTAACCACCTCTTCAATTCGTGCTGGGTGGATCCTGCCATCGGTAACCAATTTATGCAAAGAGAGCCTTGCTATTTCCCTGCGAACGGTATCAAAACAGGAAAGGATAATGGCTTCAGGAGTATCATCTACAATTATTTCTACCCCGGTGGCAGCTTCTATCGCCCTAATGTTCCTTCCTTCTCTTCCAATGATCCTACCCTTAACTTCATCGCTTTCCAGGTTAAATACAGAAACGCAATTTTCGATAGCTTCTTCGGTTCCTATTCGCTGTATGGTAGTGATAATAATTTTTTTGGCTTCCAGTTTTGCTGTAAGTTTAGCATCTTCAATGGTATCCTGTATAAGGCTCATTGCATCAGCCTTAGCTGTATCTCTCAAAGATTCGGTCAACTGGGCTTTGGCTTCCTCGGCAGAAAGTCCGGAAATCACTTCAAGTTGTTGAATTTTACTGGAATGGAGTTTATCTATTTCCTGCTGCTTTTTCTCTAAATATTCATTTCTGAAAGTGTAATCCTTTAATTTTTCTTCCAGATCCTTATTTAAATTTTTGTTTTTCGCCAATTCGCTGGAAAGCTGAGATTCCTTATCACGGGTGCGTTTTTCAGCTTCTCCAATCTTTTTATCACGTCCCAGGATCACTTTTTCGTGTTCACCTTTCAGCTCAATAAATTTTTCTTTAGCCTGCAGTATCTTGTCCTTTTTAATATTTTCAGCATCAATTTTGGCTTCCCTGATAATTGTAGAGGCTATCTTTTTGGCGCCTTTTACAATTGTTGACGCATTTTTCTTCTCCATGAGCTTGGCTATTGCAAATCCAATTGCAATTCCAACCATGCCGATAATTATAATAATTAGTATTGATTCCATATTTTTAATTTAATTAAATAAAAAAGCCTGTATTAGCCAGGATTTTGTATAAACTCCTTAAAATAAGTATAGGGCTAACAAGCTGATCAAGTATCCGCCAACCTGAAAGATATCAGGAGCGGCACGCTTTTACAACTTAAACTCACCCTTTTTAAAGAAATCACGTTGAGTTTATCAAAAAAAATCACTAATACAGGCAGTAAACCTTGTGTTATTTTAAAGAACTTAGGTAGTTAAATGTTTTTGAAGAAGTTCATTGAGTGACCTCAATTTATCTTCTGCCAGTTCTACCTCACTATTATTATCTAAAGATTTTTGCTCGGTTTGTCCAGCAAATTGCAAGGCGCACATCGCCAATACATCCTGCTTGTCCCTAACAGCATAACTCTGCTCGAATTGCTTAATCATTGCCTCTATCTTTTTTGCCGCTTTGCGCAATCCCTCTTCCTGATGGGATTGAATCGTCATAGGGTAAACCCTGTCTGCAATAGATATTTTGATTTTAAGCTGATCTGACATTTATTATTTTTATTCTGATAATTGAACAATACATTGATCGATATCTCGAATTAAGCTGTTTATTTTGAGCTTTGTTTCTTTTGTGTAATCTTTACTGCCAAGCAACGCGTTGGCGGCTTTGAGTGTTTGGATTCGATTTTCAGAATTTTTAACTTCCTCGGCCAGCTGTTCATTTTCCTTTTTTACGGAGGTCAATTCTTCCTGAATAGAATGATTTGTTTGCCTGAGCGCCTCATATTTATGAAGCAACTTGCTAATTCTATTTTCAAGGCTATCAACTATTTCCGTGAAATTACTCATAAAAGCTCAACGTGCTACTTATTGTTACAAAGTTAACATACCTCCTGAAATTTCCCAACACTTTTAAATCTATTTTTAAAATCCTTTTATTTTCTTATAAACAACGCAGTACCAAGGCTTTATTTTTCCATAAAAGTTTGATTATATTTACGGTCCCATAAAATTGCTATTTTAAACTAAGATATGAAGAAGATTTTAATGCTTTTATTTGTCCTAATTGGTGCTGTAACTCAAGCTCAGCCAAAAGTTCCCTCAGATTACTTCAGAAATCCGCTGGAGGTTGATCTGGTGCTTTCCGGCACCTTTGGGGAGCTTCGTTCCAACCATTTTCACAGCGGTTTAGACATAAAGACTTTACATCAAGAGGGTTTAAATGTTTTGGCTTCTTCAGGTGGATACGTGAGCCGAATCGAAATTCAGCATTTTGGCTACGGAAAAGCGCTTTACATCCAACATCCAAATGGTTACACCACTGTTTATGGCCATTTAAAAAAATTCTCCCCTGAAATTGATGCTTATATTAAAAAACAACAATACGCGAAAGAAACCTATGAAATCGAATTATTTCCGGAAGCCGGAGTGCTAAAGATGGAAAAAGGTGAATTAGTAGCCTTTAGCGGAAATACGGGAGGCAGCGGCGGCCCGCATTTGCATTTCGAGATAAGGGACGGGCAACAACGCCCTATGAATCCCCGGCTTTTTGGAATTGAGATCAAAGATACCCAGGCGCCTGCTATCAATAGCTTGTTCGCCTATACTTTGGGAGAAGATTCCAATGTGAATGGATCGGCACAACAGCAACGAATCCGTTTATTTCCGCTTGCAGACGGATCATTTAAAACCGAGCCAATTAATGCCTGCGGCAATATTGGGTTTGGAATTTCAACCACCGATAAACAAGATGGCGCTTCCAATAACAATGGTGTTTATAAAATAGAAACCAGCTTAAACGGAGATCCTGTTTTTGAATTGAACTTCGATCGATTTTCCTTTGCCGAATCCAGACACCTCAACCAGCTGATCGATTATAAATATTTCAGCAAAAACAAGAGCAGGATCACAAAACTATTCCTTCAGCCTAATAATCCGTTAAGTGTTTATAATAATGTAGTAAACGAAGGAAAGCTGAATATCCGAGACAGTTTAACCTACCTCTACAATATCAAAGTTCTTGATTTTGAAGGGAACCAACGCATAATTCGAATCCAGATCAAAGGAAAACAAAACAATAATATCATTCCAAAGGAAATCAAAAAAACAGATTATTTTGCGCAGGCAGACCAGGCATTTTCTGTAGAGGAAAATGGTATTGATGCTTATATTCCCAAAGGAAGTTTATACGAAGATACCTTTCTGGACATTTCATTTACAGGCGACACCATTCATTTTCACGAAGACGATACTCCCATACAAACCAATATCACACTTGGATTTGACGTTAGTAAATACAGGCCGGAAGACCGCGAAAAAATGTTTATTGCGCGGCTGGGGTATCAAGGCAGGCCCAATTATAATACAACCTATAAAAAGGGGGGGCGTTTTACTACAAGCATCAGGACTTTTGGAGATTACACTTTGGCAGCAGATATTAAACCCCCATCAATTACCCCTGTCAATTTCCAAAACAAACAGTGGATAAGCGGAAATTCCGATTTAAAATTAAGGATCTCTGATGATATTTCCGGAATAAAAAGCTACCGTGCAACGGTAAACGGAAAGTTTATTTTGATGGAGTATGAATCTAAAAATAATACCCTAACGCACGATTTTAAAGATGGCGTGGTAACCGAAACAGAAAACAACCTGAAAGTTATAGTCACCGATAATGTTGGGAACAGCACAACCTACGAAGCTGTTTTCTTTAGAAAATAGAAGTGAATTCACTATTAAATTTTGTTCCTGGTAAACCCATTTTTGAAAATAAATATAGTAGAACAAAATTAGCCCGCAGGTTTAATTCGTAAAAATAGAAATAAATTTATTGAGTTAATCCTTAATTTTAAGTTTCAATAAGAGCCATAAACTAATTACAAATCAGCGGTTAGGATAATTTTATTTCTTGATCAAACCAGTGATTAAAATCGGGTTATTTTAGTTGTTTTTTGAATTTAATTTTCAAGAAACTCCTTCAGGACAGTGACTACATAATCTATTTCTTGCGTTGTATTAAATCTTGAGAATGAAAACCGAAGTGATGGTTTATTGAGATCTTCTTCAGATAAAAATGCTTCCAAAACATGGGAGCCTTTATCGCTTCCGCTTTGGCAGGCACTTCCCCTGGAACATGCAATTCCTTTTAAATCCAACTGAAATAATAGCAAAAGCGCTTTTTCCCGGGAAACAGGCAAACAAACATTTATAAGTGTATAGGTGCTTTTCCCCGGATCTTTACAAGTTCCATTAAATTTTACCCCGGGAATATTCGCTTCCAACTGATGGATAAAATAATTTTTAATTGAACTGATATGTTCGCGTTCTTCCTGTAAATTTTTATAAGCCAATTTTAACGCGATTTCCAACCCGATGATATTGTGCACACTTTCAGTGCCGGCACGGTGTCCCCGCTCCTGCTCTCCCCCAAAAATCAAAGGTTTTAGTCCACTGTGCTTCCTTACAAAAGCAAAACCAACTCCCTTGGGGCCGTGAAATTTATGGGCGCTTGCTGCTGTAAAATCCACCGGAATTTCGTTTAGATCCATTTCATAATGGCCTACAGATTGCACCGTATCAGAGTGAAATAAAGCATTGTAAGATTTACACATTTCACCAACAACCTTGATATCCAACAAATTACCTATTTCATTATTTATATGCATCAGGCTTACAAGTGTCTTTTCATCAGAAGCCTTCAACAGTTCTTCTAAATGACCCAGATCTACTTCTCCGTTTTTGTCAAGATTTACATAGACAACCTCAATTCCATAACAAGCTTTTAAATGATCCAGCGTATATAATACCGCGTGGTGTTCTATCCGGGAAGTAATAATTCGTTTGACGCCCAAGTCACGAACTGCCGAATTGAGCACAAGATTGTCTGCCTCTGTTCCTCCGGATGTAAAAATTATCTCCGATGCAGACACGTTTAGAAATCCTGCTACAGTCTTTCTGGCATTCTCTATCAATGATTTAGATGATCTTCCATAACTATGTACAGAAGAAGGATTTCCGTAAAATTCCTTCATCACCTGAGTCATCTTTTCAATTACTTCATCACGCATTTGCGTGGTAGCTGCATTATCTAAATATACTTTTTTCATGGAATGCAAAAATAAAAGAATTAAAATTATTAAGAGGATACTCTGCTATAAATTACTAAAGGTTTATTTTTGCTGAAAATGATTACTATGTACAGGTATTTAGGTGTTTTATTTCTGCTTGTTGTTTTCACTTCCTGTAACGATGGCGACATCATAGTTACTTCCTTTGATTTTGAAAATCAGGAACTATCTGTCTGTGGTGAGGGCACCAGCAAGGTGTTGTACAATATCAACAATGAAAATATTTTTGAAACAATTTCATTTACATTAAGCAGCAGTCAATTATCCAATCTGGAGAATGTCTTAGCCACCAATACCGGTCAACCAATAAGCCTTCAATTGACGGGATCTAATGAAATTATTTATCGCACCTATGACGGGACGGTTCCTACCAATTATTTTTGCGGGGTAATACCTCCAAGTTCTCCAAAAGTGAAAGAGGAATTTAAAAGCGTAGGCGGAACGGTTGTAATTTCAACCATTGTAAGAGATGAAACCGATCATGACAAGGATGGCATTCTCTCTGTTGACGAAGGAATGAGTGCTGGTTTAGATACCGATGGAGACGGGATCCCCGATTATTTGGATATAGACGATGATGGGGATAATGTAAAAACTTCAGTTGAGATAGCCAATGCGGGTGACGATCCAACCGCCGGTGGTTACAGGGATACCGATGGAGACGGGATCCCCAATTACCTGGATCCTGATGATGATGGAGATGGTGTGCCTTCCAAATTGGAGGTAACACAGGCTAACCAGGATCCTGCCTCGAATTTTAACGAGGGAGGAATCCCAAAATACCTGGATCTATTCAGTACAGATAGCTTTGATGAAGTTGATTTTGTGATTGAAAATAAGATCCCGGTAAGGTTTCGATCTTCAATAGATATTCAAAATCTGAAATTAAAAAATCAGGGAGGCGATGGGGAAGAAATTTCATTTACCACCTACAACCTGGGATTTTTCAACTCTACAGCGGTAGAAACAATCTTGCAACCATCAAATCCTTA
This sequence comes from Flavobacteriaceae bacterium, assembly GCA_016649785.1. GTDB lineage: Bacteria > Bacteroidota > Bacteroidia > Flavobacteriales > Flavobacteriaceae > Gillisia. Next base: position 2,889 of record JAENXB010000098.1, on the reverse strand, counting down.
GGAATAACCAGGAGAAAAGGAAAACTATTAATTCTGGAAAAAATAGACTTCGGTTGCCCCAACTCCATATTTTTGATAATCGGCGTCGTAAAATTTCAGGTTGTCATAACGTCCTAATAAAAAATCCAATTCTGCTTTTAAAACTCCTTCACCTACCCCGTGAATAAAAACTATTTTTTGAATGCGTTTGCGCATGGCAAACTCCACCTGCCGCTTTGCGGTCTCTAATTGCAGGTTCAGGATGTCGTAATTGCCCATTCCCTTATAAGAATTTACCAGCTTTTCAATATGAAGATCGACTTCCATTGCGGGAATATTCCGGTCTTTCGGCTTGATGCGTATTGGTTTTGGTCTTTTGGATTGCTCCTTCTCCCTCAGGATTTCAGAAAAAGCCGCATCGTTCATGGAGATCATCCTGCTTTGCTGCTCTTCAATTTTCACCAATTCAGATTGGTTAAAATCCAGCGAAAAGCCTTCAGAAGTTTCAATAGTAACCACTTCTCCCTGCACGTGGGTTACAATCCCCTTCAGGGCATCGTCCAACACTTCAACTTTGTCGTTTACTTCAAATTTCATTTCTGGTTTTCGCTATTAGTTTCTTCCTCAATATCATTCTGAGCATCATCCTGAGTATCATCTTTGGTTTCTACCCAATAATTTGTTGCCCTATAAAGTCCCAGCATAATTATTATCAACCCCAGAATTTGTAAATATTTACTTTTTTCTTCCCCGGCGATGGTATAAAGCAAAATTGCTCCTCCAATAAATATTAATACGGTATTAATAGCCTGAGCATATTTTTTGTACATAAACTACTGATTTATAGTATTTAAAAGCTATATTAACATGGTATTTAAAAAACAAATCAGCTATTTGAAATTCAAACAATCACATTATGAAGCAAATATACGTCATAGCTTTTTTTTTATTGCCATTTCCTGGGTTTTCACAGTTATATATTAAACCTTATGGAGATCAGGATAGCTATGTTTATGTTGAAGGGCAGTTCATTTATGTTGAAAAAGGAATAGATTTAACCATCAATCCATCAGGAATGACAAATGCAGGGATCTATTTGCGGGACGAGGCACAACTCCTGCAGGGAAATTCAAATTCTGCGAATACCGGCAACGGTTTGATCTCTGTATTTCAGGAAGGGGACGCCACAGCCTATACTTACAATTATTGGAGTTCTCCTGTTCAAAACAATTCAAATTCCCTGCTTTTTGGAAATATTTTATTTGAACCTGTTGACAAAACAAACAGCAACAAGGCAAAAATCACGAGCGAATTAAACGGAAACGCAAATCCCTTGACCATTTCCAATCGCTGGATCTATAAATTTTCCGGGGCAGACTATTCAGATTGGGTTTATATTGGAAATACTTTTGATATAAACCCGGGAGAAGGATTTACAATGAAAGGTGTTTCCGGAACCAATATGAATGTAGTTTTATATGGAATTTCGAATAATCCCGGAAATCAACAGCGCTATGATTTTAGGGGAAGGCCAAATACAGGAAATATCACATTGGAAATTAATGAAGATGAAAGCAGGTTGGTTGGGAATCCATATCCATCTGCCCTGGATCTCAATGCTTTCCTTCTGGAAAATAAAAGTATTACAGGTATTGCCTATTTTTGGGATTCAAGCCCTGTGACATCCCATTATTTAAATGAATATGAAGGTGGATATGGCGCCTATTCCCCCGCAGCCGGAAATAACGGATATGTTCCCGCCGTTTTCAGCAAATATGATGGGAATGGAAATCCGATAAACCACAACCATGAAACCGGGAATTATTATGCCCGCCGTTATTCTCCAATTGGGCAAGGATTTCTGGTGGTTGGGAATGAAAAGGGAAGCCTGACTTTTAGGAATGAATATAGAAAAATTGAAAAAGAAAATTCCTCAACTTCCGAGTTTAAGGCAAAACTAATTCCACTGAAAATATCTGATACAGAAAATGTTGCCTTACTTCGATTAAATGTTGAATTCAACAACAAATACATCCGGCAATTGTTGCTGATACATTCGGAAATTGCAACTTCTGGAATAGACCGTGCAATGGATGCACAAAACCTCTCCCTTTTAGAATCGGATTCAGGATGGCTTTTGGAAAACGAAAGTTATTTGATTAACGTCCTTCCTTTTGATCTATATGAAAAAATTCCATTATATCTGAGGTTATCAGAAAAAACTGAACTGAACTTCAAAATAGCTGCCCTGGAAAATTTTAATTCTGAAGTGTTTTTATTTGATTCTGAAACAGGATTATATTATGATCTAAAAAATCAGGATTATAAAATTCAATTAAATGAAGGGGAATATCACAAACGATTTAAGATAGCATACACCAATCCAGACCTTATTTCTGCAAAAGAAGAAATTGAAGAAATGGTAAAACCCCTTAAAAATTACGCCATTTTTCAAAATAATCCCCTCACCCGGTTGGAAATTACTACTCCAACCCAAAATACATCCACCTCCATCGCACTATTTGATGGTACCGGAAGGAAAATATTTGAATTCAAGAATGTGGCAAACCAAAATTATTTTGAGTTTCCCACCTCAAACCTGAGCAATGGAATTCATATTGTAAAAATTACGGGGCCAACAGGAACTATAATTTCTAAAAAAGTGATTATTTCAAATTAAAAATAAATCCTGATTATGGAAGAATTCCTGCTTCCTTGCTTAAACAAGCAGTTATTTGGAATGGAATGCTACGGTTGCGGCAGCCAGCGCTCGATGCTTTTGTTATTTGACGGAGAATTTAGTGAGGCTTTCCGGATGTTCCCCGCTATTTATTCCGTTTTGATTTTGTTGATTTTCGTACTTTATAATCTGTTTTATAAATTTAAATACGATTTCAGTATAAAAATTGG